>CACZRU010000330.1 GCA_902783605.1 uncultured Lachnospiraceae bacterium | reverse complement strand
CAATGTCAACCTTCAGGTTGAGCGTGGTGAAATACATGCGTTGGTTGGAGAAAATGGTGCTGGTAAATCGACACTGATGAATGTTCTTTCGGGTACAATTCCATTTGGAGAGTACACAGGGAGCATTGTATATAATGGTAAAGAGTGTGAATTTCATAATATTCATAATAGCGAAGAATTAGGAATCGTTATTATTCATCAAGAGCTTGCTCTGATCCCTGAACTTACAATCGCAGAAAATATGTTCCTGGGTAATGAGCGCAGTAATAAATTTGGAAAAATAAACTGGGGCCAAACATATAAGCAGGCTGGCGAACAGATGAAGAGAGTTGGTCTGAAAGAGAGCCCTTCAGTTTTGATTAAGGATATTGGTACAGGTAAACAGCAGCTGGTAGAGATTGCTAAGGCACTCTCCAAAAATGTTAAGCTTCTTATTCTTGATGAGCCTACATCATCGCTGAACGAAGAAGATTCAAAGATGCTGCTGGACATGCTTCTTAGTTTCAAGAAAGAGGGACTTACTTCAATTATCATTACACATAAGTTAAATGAGGTTTCATATTGTGCTGATCGTATCACGGTACTTCGAGATGGTTCGACTATCGAGACTATGGAGAATCCGGATCACAACATAGATGAGGACCGTATCATTAAGGGAATGGTTGGTCGTGAACTTACCGATCGTTATCCAACAAGAGTGCATAATGTAAGTCAAGAAGTAGTTTTCGAAGCTAAGAACTGGACTGTATATCATCCAGTATATACTGAAAAATGCATGGACAAGAATGTGAGCTTTAAGGTTCATAAGGGTGAGATAGTAGGTTTTTCAGGACTTCAGGGTGCTGGAAGAACAGAACTTGCTATGTCACTATTTGGAAAGAGTTATGGAAGTAATATATCAGGTCAGGAGTTCATTAAGGGTGAAGAGGTTAAATTAAAGAATGAACATGATGCTATTCAGCATGGACTTGCATATGTTACTGAAGATAGAAAAACCAATGGTCTGGTACTTCCTGATTCGATTGCGAAGAATACCACAATGGCTAAGATGGAAAAGGTGTCTAAGAACGGAGTCATAGATTTTGTTAAAGAAACAAAAGTTGCTCAGGAATATGTAGTAGCAATGAAGACTAAGACACCAAGTGTTGACCAGGCTGTTGGAAATCTGTCTGGTGGTAATCAGCAGAAGGTTCTGCTTTCGAAATGGATGTTTGCTGAACCAGATGTTCTTATATTAGATGAACCTACTCGTGGTATCGATGTAGGTGCTAAATACGAAATCTATTCAATAATGAACCAGATGGTAGCTGATGGAAAGGCGGTTGTAATGATTTCTTCCGAACTTCCAGAACTTCTGGGTATGTGTGATAGAATTTATGTAATGAACGAAGGTGAAATAGTAGGTGAATTCATGGCAGAAGAGGCAACTCAGGAGAAAATCATGAGTGCAATTCTATCTCATAGCGAAGGCGGTAATAAAGTTAATAATAATATTCAAATTAAAGAGAAGTCGTAGGAGGCGTAAATAATGAATGTAAAAGCATTTATCAAGAAATATACCATGGTAATTGCACTCGTAGTTGTATTTATCTTCTTTACAGTGCTTACCAAGGGAACACTTATACTACCTCAGAATATGTCGAATCTTCTGCTTCAGAATGCTTATGTTCTGGTTATGGCATGTGGTATGCTTCTATGTATTCTTACCGGTGGTAATGTAGACCTTTCAGTAGGTTCAACACTTTGTCTCTCAGCTGCACTTGCAGCAAAGATGATGGATAGTGGATATGCACCAATAATAGCAATCCTTGTTTCAATGTCAGTATCAATCGTTATCGGTATTTGGCAGGGCTGGCTGGTAGGTTATATTCATATCCCACCATTTATTTGTACACTGGCTGGTATGTTCCTTTTCAGAGGACTTGCAAGAGTCGTTCTGGATTCTAGAACTATAGCAGTTATGAATCCTAAGTTCCTTAACCTTTTCACATCATATATCCAGATTCCTGGATTTGATCAGAAGGGTGATTGTAAATCAGCAATTATTGTTGGTATCGTTGTAGCAGTTGGACTTTTTATCTATACTTTAATAAGTGTTGGAAAGAAGAAGAAAGAGGGAATCATTAAGTCCCAAGTTTCAGCAATTGTTAAGATATTAGTTATAGATGTACTTATAGTAATTTACTCATTAAAACTTTCACAGTACAAAGGTATTCCAGTAATGCTTATCTGGATCCTCGCAGTAGTACTTATATTCGCATTTATCACATCTTCAACAGTATTTGGTCGTTACTTCTACGCAGTAGGTGGTAACGAGAAGGCTACAAAGCTTTCAGGTATTGATCCAAGAAAGGTATACTTCTGGGCATACTTCCTCATGAGTGTACTTGCAGGTTTCTCAGGACTCCTTGTTGCATCAAGAATCGGTTCTGTAGACGGTAACATGGGTAACTCATACGAGATGGACGCTATCGCATCTTGCTTCATCGGTGGTGCATCTGCATACGGTGGTTCAGGTACAGTTCCTGGAATCATGATCGGTGCTATTCTCCTCGGTGTTATTAACCAGGGTATGTCAATCTACGGACTTCCAGATCAGTGGCAGTATGTAGTAAAGGGAGCAGTTCTCCTGGTAGCAGTTGCATTCGATGTAGTATCAAATAAGAAGACTGGTAAATCATGATAAACAGAATGTTCTCATACATTTGATAATTAAGCTCTTACACCTATCCATAAAAATATAAAAATCCTTTAATAAAGAACTTAATTATCACAAAGAAACCCTCTTATACTTAGGAAGATTGGAGAAAAGATATGAACTTTGATGATAAATATACAAAGCTTATAATGCGAAGTCTGGTTGCCGCATACCTTGTATACCTCGCATATAAAATATTTGTTAGCAGTGAAGGTTCAACCAACCATGTGATTCTGCTCACTATAATAGGCATAATCTTCCTTATTGCCGCCACCCTGTTCGGATTCTATCTGATAAGGCAGTTTATAGTGAGTAGAAAATCACAAGAAAAAAAATAGCCTTTATAGCATGAGAGCTGTCGCAGTGGTTTTGCCCTGTGGCGGCTCTTTTTTTGTGTAAGAGGAAAATATTTGTATCCTGATTGATAGTTATATTATTGTGTAATAATGTTATCGTAATATATTGAAAAAATTAGTATAATGAAAAAAATAATTAAAAATCACTTTGTGATTTCCGAAATTGCTAAAGCAATTTCCTATAATGTAAAAAGGAATTATTCAAAATGAATCAGGGGAAAGTAAAACTTATTAAGGAAAATATAGAGAAAAGATTTGTGGGCAAGTCATCAGTAGTTGATAATATCATCACAGCTATGCTTGCAGGTGGTCATATATTAATAGAGGATGTACCAGGAGTTGGAAAAACAAAGCTGGCAAAATCGCTGGCACAATCAGTAGATGCTGCATTTGCAAGAATTCAGTTTACACCAGACACACTTCCTACGGACATTACCGGTACTTCTATCTATGATGCAGGAGAAGGTAAGTTCAGAGTTGTAAAGGGACCTATTCATAATGAGATAGTTCTTGCTGACGAAATAAACAGAACTTCTCCTAAAACTCAGTCAGCTCTCCTTGAGGCTATGGAAGAACATCAGGTTACTATCGATGGTGAAACATTTAAACTGCCTGAGTTATTTATGGTTATTGCTACACAGAATCCGGTTGAGCAGATCGGTACATATATGCTTCCAGAGGCAGAACTTGATCGTTTTCTTATGAGAATTTCTATAGGTTATCCAAAGCAGGAAATGCAGATAAGTATGGCTAAAAGATTTCTAGAGGGGACTCTTGAGGAACCACTGTCATCTGTTCTTAAAGCTTCTGATATTGTGGAAATGAAAAAAGAAGTTAAGCAGGTTATCATGTCTGATGAAATAATCGAATATGCATTGGGAATAGTTGATGCTTCAAGAAGTAATGAGAATCTGGAATATGGACTCAGTCCAAGAGCTGGACTTGATCTGCTTGCGGCTTCAAAGGCTGCAGCTTATGTGGCGGAAAGAGACTTTGTTATCCCTGACGATGTAATCAAGATGGCGAAGGTGACACTGCCTCATAGAATGGTACTTACGACTCAGTCCAGAATGAATAAATATACTGGAAAGCAGCTGATAACAGATATCGTAGATAAGGCGAAAAGGCCTAAGTAAGGTGTGGCCCTTAGCAAAGGATAAAGTATTTAGAAGTGGTTAACATAATTCGGAACATAAATAATAAAATAGGAGAACATAAGAATCGTGTCCCTCTTATCATTTATATTTTGCTGTTGATAGCGGCAACTGTAAATGTTAGTTTTCGAGGCGGGACTTTTTCTTATGTTTTCTTTTATGTTGTGCTTCTTTACCTTCCACTTTCAGTTTTATATCTTGCAGTGTCTGCATTTACTCTTGAGGTTTATCAGGAAACTGAGAATAAGATATTGTACAAAGGAACAGCGGAGAAATATCAGTTTGTAGTTGAGAATACTTCTGTTATCCCTGTAAGTGGAATCAAGTTTTTCTACGATGAAACGATAGCAGGGCTGGTAAATGATTTTACTGTTGAGACCTTTAGATTCCTTCCGAAGGAAAAACATAAGATAGATACAGAGATCATATGTCATTATGCGGGAGCTTATGATGCAGGAGTAGAGGGCTACTATATTCAGGATATGTTTGGAATCCTGCGTTTCAAGAGGAAGGTTAAGATTCCAATAAGAGTACATGTACTACCAGTTATTACAGACATTGCTCACAGAGATATTACATCATTGGGGGATATGAATAATGCTGGAAATCTGTTCAGCCTTGCTCAGCACGAAAATTATCTGGGAAATGATATTCGTAAATATGCACCTGGTGACAGTCTTAATACCGTTCACTGGAAGAATTATGCAAGGACGGGAGAGATGTTCGTCCGCCTCCCAGACAATCAGGAAACGGAAATGATATGCATAGTCCTGGCTACTGAAGAGATGGATGGCACATTGGAGAGTATTAAGAAGAGAGATAGATATCTCGAGTACCTTGTTTCGGTGGGAGAATTCTTTGGAATGAGTAAAAGACCACTGCTTATAGCTTACTATGATAAAGATGTGACGACTATGATAGTAGATAGTCCTCAAAGCTTCCAGACCTTTTACACTGAGACGCTGGCAAGAATAGGCATCAAGCGGGCTGCTGGTCGTGGAGATGAGCTTGTAAAAGAAGTAACCAGAAAGTATGGAAATGTTCTTCTCTTTAAAGAAGATGAAGAAATGAAACTGGAAAAATGCATGAGTTAAAATATTATGTCAACTAATAAAACTACTAACATGGAAAAATACATATACATCCTGGAGAAGTATCTTCTCCGTTTTCCAGTTATGCTGATAGTGTATCTGCTGGGATATTTTGGTGTGTCGAAAATAATGCCTGGTGGTTATGAACTCAGTCTTCTTTTTTATGGTTGTTATATATTTTTCTATTTTGGTCTTCTTATATTTATTGAGCTGCTTGGCAGAAAACAGTTTATAATTCCGTGTTTTATATTGTTTTCTATTGTACTCATTCTAATCTCAAGAGACAAAGTTCTTATATATAATCTTTTGACAGCACTTGCATTTGTTATTCTATCACTTGTGCTTATTCAGGACAGGTTTATCAAACCGGGCTTCGCGGTCTTCATGGCAGCTAACCTTATCCTCTGGATAGCAAATGGAACAGACAGTAGAGTCGTGATTCTGTGTCTATTCGTTGGTTCAATCTATATCATCGGAAAATTTCTGAAAAGAGATGTGGACTATGGCTTTATCGTGATAATGTCATTTGTCATTATCTGCTTCCTGCCTATAAAGGAAGAACCTATGCAGTGGGAACTGGCCAGAAGTGTATTTTACCATGTGGCTGTATTTGTTGATAATGTGGCAAATGAGATTGGGTACAGGGCAAATGGTGTTTTTGATTTTGGCAATTCGTATGTGGGCTACTCGGATGTTGGTACATTGACGGGTGGGCTTAGCAGCAGTGCAAGAGAGGAAATACTTTTCAGAAAAAATGGAAAGAGCAGAAGCAAGAAGTTATACCTGAAGGGGGCATATTATAAGACGCTTACAAAGGACGGCCTGGTTGATAAAGAGGGCTTTGATTCGAGCTATAACAGCTGGCTGGTGGAGTATCTTAATACGCTTATGAATGTGGGTATAGATGAGGATACAGCATATTGTTTCTCAAAAGTTGAAAGCGCTGAAGTTGAATATAGATATCTAAGAACGGAGGACATTATCTGTCCTGCTAATATTCTGAGGATTGATGATGAACTGAGAGATGGACTTGATCATAAAGTCGGAAAAGGGTTCATTTACAAGGTTCAATATTTATCCATAGATTATGCCAGTCCTTATTATCTTGAGATGATGGAGGCTGCTTCTGATATTAGTGCCGATGATTATGTGTATTATTCATATGATGAAGCTAAGAATTACATGAGGGAAATCTATAGTGTAAATCTTTCTGTGATTATGTCAGAGGACAGATATAATACTGTGAAGGAAGATCTGAAATATGGAGCTGGTTCAAAAGTGTCTGATCAAGCAAGTTCTGATCAAGAATATTCTTATTCAGATGAGATTTCTGCATGTCTAGATACCTCTATGTCTACAGATAGAATAAAAGAGCTGGTGGCAGAACTGACTGCTGATGCTGACAGCGATTATGAGAAGGCAAAGCTGATAGAGGAATATCTCAGACAATATAATTATGATAAGAAGACAGATCTTCGTGAAAAAGATAATTATATTGACTCATTTCTCTTTGAAGGAAAAACAGGATATTGCGTACATTATGCATCTGCAATGGTGCTTATGCTGAGGGATGCTGGTATACCTGCAAGGTATGTGAGCGGGTATATGTATAACACAGAGAAGGAAGCGGTAATGAGTAATGAGGCTCATGCATGGGTTGAGGCTTATATTCGGGGAGTTGGCTGGATGACATTTGAGCCGACACCAATAAATCCAAATGCGGCTGAGCTGGCATGGGGGATTCAGCGTAGAGAAAAACTTGATGAAAAGGACAGAGAAGAGGCTCAGAAAAAGTTCGATGAAGAGCTTGCCAGACTTCAGGAAGAGGCAAAGAGGAAGGCTGAGAATCAGATGAGTGCTGGCAGTGAGGAAGAAGCAGGTGATGCTAATAAGAAGGGACAGAACGTAGATACAAAGCTTGTAAGGAAAATTCTGGTGTATGTTGCTGCAATTCTTGGTTCGGTGCTGGGAGTACTATTGATACTATATATCTTTAGGCTTATCTGGTTCAGACTCCTGACTCCAGAGAAGAAGCTTTTGGAGATGATAAGAAAAGAATGCCGGAAAATAGAAAGAAATATTGAAAGGCAGGCGAAGAATCTGGCAAAGAATCTAGCAAAAAACAAATCCAAGAGTAGTTTGAAGAATAAGCATTATGCTGCTGGAAATACAGGTGACTCGTATGAGGTTATCAGAAAGCTGAGAAGTAATTCTGCTTCCCTCTATGATTATCTGGAATATGCTCTAAATGATACTGACAGAGACAGGCTGAAAAAGATGATAGATATGTATTACATCTCCAGATTCAGGGGAGATACACTTACTAATTCCGAGGTTGAGTCCTTAGCGAAATAAATATATGCTGGTTTGCACTCATAGCTTAAATAGTGTAAAATGAAATCTGGTTTTGCTTCTATGCTGAGGGAGATGTATTTATCAGGCATTGCAGGCAGAACGGAATCAAAGGAGACGGGGGTATTAGTTAACAAATGAAGAAAAAGATTACCGTATGTGCCATACTTCTTGTAGTTATTGGCATCATTATCTATTCGCTTATGAATCCAGTGGATATGTCTGGGATGGAGGATTATCAGAGCAGATTCTATTCATCTCCAGTGGCGCTTCTTCCACCAATCATAGCTATCGTACTCGCGCTGATTACCAAAGAGGTTTACTCATCTCTTTTCCTCGGTATATTCTGTGGCGCAATGCTTTATTCAGACTTTAATATGGAACTGGCAATCAACACAATCTTCTTTAACGAAGAGGGTGGTATGCTTTACAAAGTTGCAGACACATTTAATGCAGGTATCCTGGTATTCCTGGTTATGCTTGGTATTCTGGTTGCTCTTATGAACAGAGCAGGTGGATCAGCAGCATTTGGTGCATGGGCGTCAAAGCATATTAAGACTCGTATAGGTGCTCAAGTAGCTACTGTTGCACTAGGTATGCTGATCTTTGTAGATGATTATTTTAACTGCCTTACAGTAGGCAGCGTTATGAGACCAGTTACTGATACACATAAGGTATCTCGTGCAAAGCTGTCCTATATCATTGATGCGACGGCAGCTCCAGTCTGTATCATAGCGCCTATCAGTTCATGGGCGGCTGCAGTAACTTCATCAGTTCCTGATGATGCAGAGATAAATGGATTTAGCACATTTATCAGAACAATTCCTTATAACTACTATGCACTGCTTACACTTGTTATGATGTTTGTAGTTATCTTTAGAAGAATTGATTATGGACCAATGAGAAAGCATGAGCTGAATGCTTATAAGGGCGACCTTTTCACAACAGGTGGTGCTGGAAAGGGTAGTGATGAGAAATATGAAATCAGTGATAAGGGAATCGTGCTAGATCTTGTGCTTCCTGTAGCAGTTCTTATTATCGCATGTATATTCAGTATGGTTTATACAGGTGGATTCTTCGATGGAGTAGATTTCGTAACAGCGTTTGCAGACGCAGATGCGTCTATGGGACTTGTAATCGGAGGATTTATTGCAATAGCATTTACATTCTTCTATTACATGCTTAGAGATGTTATAACATTTAATCAGTTTATGGAATGTGTGGCAGACGGCTTTAAGGCTATGGTTGCTCCAATCCTTATTCTTACATTTGCATGGACACTTTCAGGAATGACAAATCTTCTTGGTGCAAAGTATTATGTGGCTGACCTTGTAGCTGGTTCTGCAGCAGGACTTCAGTCAATGCTTCCAGCAGTTATTTTCCTGGTAGCGCTTGGACTTGCATTTAGTACAGGAACATCATGGGGAACATTTGGAATTCTTATTCCAATTGTTATCGGTGTATTCCCAAGTGGCGAGATGATGCTGATATCTATCTCTGCCTGCCTTGCAGGAGCTGTTTGTGGTGACCACTGTTCACCAATCTCAGATACAACAATCATGGCTTCAGCAGGTGCAGAGTGTAATCACATTAACCATGTATCCACACAGCTTCCATATGCACTTACCTGTGCAGGAGTATCAGTGGTGTCATATGTGATCGCTGGTTTCGTACAGAATCCTGTGATTTGTCTTATAATCGGTGTTGTACTTATGGTTGCAACGCTCCTTGTTATTGAGAAGGTAACTGGCAAGGAACCGATAGATCAAGGTGGAGATGGCGGTGCTAAAGCAAAAGCTTCAGCAGAGTAGATTTCCAAAGAAGACTTGTAATAATATAGAGTTGATGTATAATAAATAAGTCAGTGATATCCAATATCGCTGACTTATATAAATGCAGGTGTAGTTCAGTGGTAGAACACCAGCTTCCCAAGCTGGATATGCGGGTTCGATTCCCGTCACCTGCTTTTTCTTATTTACCATTCACAACTGTTTTTGTGCATTTCACTCCAGAAAATGCACTTTTTCTTTTTGTTGATGTAATATCAATTCATACAAAACGCAATCCACACGATACAAAATGTAAAATATACTTGACAATATGTCATAAAGACGATATACTCTGGATAGTCAATAAAGAAGAGTGATAAAAATAGGTGATAAAAAATATCTTGGAGAAAAGTCTTAGTGTAAGGGTTGTAAATAACAAATGTTAGATAAATAAGAAAGAGAGGAAACGAAGATGAAGGTTATCAGTTTTAAGAGTTTTAAGGAAGTTCCAGTATGTGTAAGAGTTGCTTATGGAATAGCATTTGTGCTTGCAATGGCAGGACTTGTAACAATGTGTTTAGATATATTTGAAATCTGTGAAATTAAGTTATGCGTATCATTGGCTTT
>CACZRU010000329.1 GCA_902783605.1 uncultured Lachnospiraceae bacterium | reverse complement strand
TCCTGATACTTCAGGTATTTTTCTCTGCGCTTCTTATCCAGAGTATCGCGCCTTGCTTTTATTTCCTTATACTTAACTTTGCTTATAGGAACAATCTTCTTAATAGCAAATACTCTGCTTGAACTGTCCGATGCTGGCTTAAACTTAATCGATGCCAGCATGTTTCCATGTCGAAAACATCTTCCCACTGCATATTCGGTCCCATTGGTATTCTGAAACCAGTCAATTCTCCGAGCAGTTTTTCTTCCACATCTGGAACATTTAACTGAGGTAATATCAGCATCCTCCATGGCATCCATTCTGGATTCATACTCACCTGAAATATGATCAAGAACCTTGTTGTGATATTCCATTATTTCTTCATCTTTACTCTTTGGATGTCTGTAGATATCAAAAGTATACTTATCAGTAACATCTCCAAACTTTCCTTCAGCCAGTACTCTTGCAGTATAATATGCATCATTCACGGCTGCATGGTAAGGACGACTGCTCTCTATCTTCAAGTAGTTAACCGCTTTCTCCAGCTTGCTGACGCTGTTATCAGCCGTATACTTCTCTGCATAGATTTGCTGAATATCACAGAACTTCAGTGGAAATGGAAGCTTATCCATCCTGTAGAAATCCATATTCGTTTGTAGATAATTAAGATCCGACGGTCCCCATGTACAAAAGATATAATCCTCCGGCGAACCGCACCACTCCAGAAATTCCTTGCAAGCCTGCTTAAATGGAATTCCATTCTTCTTGAGTTCCTTCTCATCATAAGAAAGTATATCTCTAATATATTTATGAAGTGTTGGGTAAAGCTTCGGACGGATAAGACGCTGGAATTCATCAATAATTTCCAGCTTCTCATTTACCTTAACGGCACCAATCTCGATTATCTCAAAGGGCATCCTAGGATGTTCCCCTGCCTGACCTATTGGGCTCTGATTCCACTCCAGGTCAAAAACAATGTAGTTCATATATGCATAACTCCTATATATTAAGATATAAAAGTATCATATTGACATCAGCTGGAGATACTCCCGAAATTCTTGAAGCCTGACCAATAGACTCCGGTCTTATCTGCTCCAGCTTCTGCCTTGCTTCTATTCTTAGATTCTTAACTTTGCTGTAATCAATGTCTGCAGGAATCTTCTTTTTTTCCATTTTAGTAAAATGATCCACCTGCTTCTTCTGTCTTTCTATATACCCTTCATACTTTATAGAAATATTTATCTGTTCAATAACTTCTTTTAAGTTAACTTTTAGATTATCTTTTATATTAACTTTTGAATTATCTTCTTGATTTGTTCTAAGAAAATCTGGTCTCTCTAAGTCCATCTCCTCAACCAGCTCATAACTAAACTCTGGTCTTCTGATTATATCTGCTAAGGATACAGCCGTGTGTATAGGTGAGCTGTCATGCTCCTCCAAAAACTTCAGAGTATTCTTGTTAGCTCCAAGCATAGTTTCTTTAAGACGCTCGATTTCAGAATTTATTATATTCCTTTTCTCACAGAATACGGCATATCTATCATCATCTATTAGTCCAACCTCATGGCCAATGTCAGTAAGTCTTAGATCTGCATTATCCTGTCTAAGCAGTAGTCTATATTCTGCACGGCTTGTCATCATTCGGTAAGGCTCTTTGGTTTCCTTTGTTACAAGGTCATCAATAAGAACGCCTATATATCCATCTGACCTGGAAAGAACGACTGGGTCCTTGCCCTGAAGAAGCCTTGCAGCATTTATACCCGCAATCAGCCCCTGAGCACCAGCTTCCTCGTAACCACTGCTTCCATTTATCTGTCCCGCCGAAAAAAGACCAGCAACTTCTTTAAATTCAAGGGATGGCTTAAGGTCCGTTGCAAAAATACAATCATATTCAATTGCATAAGCAGGCCTGACTATTTTTGCATTTTCAAGTCCTGGCACAGAGTGAACCATCCTGTACTGCACATCCTCCGGCATTGAAGATGACATTCCATCCAGGTACATTTCCGAAGTGAATTCACCTTCTGGCTCTACAAACAGCTGATGTCTATCCTTATCCGGAAACTTCATGATCTTATCTTCAATAGAAGGACAGTATCTTGGTCCTGTTCCCTTGATCACACCTGAAAAAAGTGGTGACCTGTCTATATTTTCTCTAATAATGTTGTGGGTTTCTTCTCCTGTGTAAGTGAGCCAGCAGGATATCTGCTCTCTGGCAATATCCTCTTCTCTGTTAGTAAATGAGAATGGCTGAATATGGTCATCACCCTTCTGCTCACTCATTTTGGAGAAATCAATAGAATTCCTATCTAATCTTGGTGGAGTTCCTGTCTTAAATCTTCTAAGAGCAATTCCTCCTTCTGTCATAGAATCCGACAGATGATTTGCCGCCATAAGACCATTTGGCCCTGTATATGTAATCGTATCTCCATATATACACATGGCCTTTAGATAAACACCTGTACAAAGAACAACAGCTTTTGCGTGGTAGATTGCACCGGAATATGTCCTGGCACCTACCACTCTGAGTCTTTTATCAGAAGATACCCCCTCTTCAATCTCTTCATATATTAATTCAGAAACCTCTCCCTGACGAAGTGTAAGCCTTGGTTCAGCCTGCAGTGTCATCCTCATCTGCTTAGTATACTCACCCTTATCAGCCTGTGCCCTGAGAGAATGAACCGCCGGACCCTTCGATACATTAAGCATCTTTGACTGAATATAGGTCTTATCGATGTTCTTACCCATCTCTCCACCCAGCGCATCAATCTCTCGAACCAGATGTCCCTTAGAGCTTCCACCAATATTAGGATTACATGGCATCAGCGCAACACTATCCATACTTACTGTAAAGAGGATAGTCTCAAATCCCAATCTTGCAGCAGCCAGTGCCGCCTCACAACCGGCGTGTCCCGCTCCAACTATTATAATGTCATAGGTTTCTTCAACATTCATATTTATTCTTTCTTTTGATATTTTTCTTATATTCCTTTACTATTCATAGTAATTAAAAACCCATTCGAAAAGTCGCACTTCGTGCTCTTTAATCTGCTTCGCAGATTCTTTCCTCATGATTTTTTAATTCCTGCTTCGCAGTTAGTAAGAAAAATCTTCAAAAGAAGCCAGCAAGCTGTCTCTTTTGATATTTTTCTTACTACTATGAATAGTAATTTATTTTCCCATACAGAATTCTTTGAATATTTTATCTGCAAGGTCGTCCTCTAGAGCTTCTCCGATTATTGTACCTAGCGATTCGTAGGCGGCCATCAGGTCTATGGTATAAAAATCTTCTCCTACACCAAGCTCTATACTCTGAAGAACTTTTTTCAGGCTTTCCTCAGCTTCAACCACAAGTCCCTTGTGGCGAACATTTGTTATGCACACCTCACTATTATAGTCCAAATAACCGCCATAGAACAACTCTGATATTTCTGCCTTCAGCTTTTCTTTTCCATTTCCGGTTTTTGCAGAAAATTCTATTATTGGCATCTTCTCATTATTTCTGCCAAGAATAGTTTTGACTTTATCAGAACTAAAGCTGTCTTCCTTATCACTCTTATTAACAAGGACAATGACCTTCTTATCTTTTACGCTTTTCATAAGACTGATATCATCATCTGTTATTACATCAGAACCATCCAATACTAGAAGAACAAGATCCGCAGCTTCGATACTGGTCCTTGCCTTGTCTACTCCTATTTGCTCAACTTTATCTGAAGTCTCTCTAATACCTGCTGTATCAATAAGTTTAAGAATAATTCCATCAAGACTGATATACTCTTCAAGTGTATCTCTTGTAGTCCCTTCTATATCAGTTACGATAGCCCTCTCCTCACCTAAAAGCGTATTTAGTATAGAAGATTTTCCAACATTTGGTTTTCCAACAATAGCAGTATTAATGCCTTCTCTAATAATGCGACCTTCATCGAAACCAGCAAGAAGCTTCTCAAGTCTTCTTAAAATCTCATTTACTGTATCCTGCAGTTTATCTGAATATCCATCCAGTTCATAATGCTCAGGATCGTCAATTGCAGATTCAATATAAGCCGTATTATATAGGATCTTTTCTCTTATATCAGATATTTCATCTTTCAAATTACCTGAGAGCTGACTAAGTGAAGCGCTGAGAGCCATATCAGTCTGAGAATTAATGACATCCATTACCGCCTCAGCCTCTGTCATATCAATTCTTCCACCGAGAAATGCCCTCTTTGTAAACTCACCAGGTTCAGCAGCTCTGGCGCCCTTCTTTATAAGAAGCTCCATAACCCGCTTCATAACAAAAGGACCACCATGGAGATCTAGTTCAACTGTATCCTCAGTGGTATAGGTATGTGGTGCCTTCATTACTAGAGCAATCACCTCGTCATACTGCCTTTCTTCGTCGCAGATATGGCCAAATGCAGCTGTAAAGGTTTCCATCTCTGATATTTTTCTTTTTCCAATAAAAATACCATTGCATATTTCTATAGCCTCGGGTCCGCTTACTCTTATCTTTCCGATAGCGGATTTTCCGAGTCCAGTTGCAATGGCACATATTGTATCGTTCTTC
>CACZRU010000328.1 GCA_902783605.1 uncultured Lachnospiraceae bacterium | reverse complement strand
TCTTCCTGTAACTCTTCCTCGTCATCACCTATCTCAGGAAGCTTTGCATCTGCATCTCCAGCATCGCCCAGATCACTCAGTATATCTGTACCCTTATCAGCTGTGTCAGGGATATCATTTTCAACATTGTCTACTATTTCAGCTCCATCAGCTGTTGAGATATCAGCATTTCCATCATAAGAAATCCCCGCATCTTTCATGAGAGCCTCAGTAAGTCCAATAAGTCCTCTCAGATTGAACCCATCACCATTGATGTATGTAAGAAGCTGTCCCACGTATGAAAGGTCTTCATCAAGGTCAAATTTTAAAGATGCAATAAACTGTCTGACAAAGCTCTTAAATTCTGCCGAAACAGAAGCATCACCTTCTATCGGAAGATACAGAAACTGAACCTTCAGCGTATCCGGATTTATGTACATAAAGCCTTTATTTAATATAATATATGACAAAGGCAGAGCATACTCTTTGATGCTTATCATTCCCATGGAAATATTCCTGAGGATCTTAAACACAGACTCTTTTTTGATAGTTTCTGCTGAAAAACTCTCAAGGGTCATATACCCAGTCAAATCATATGTCAGATAATCGAAATCATCATCTTCTTCATAAAGAATTGGTACAATTTCTGATAATTCATTTTCTTCGCAATAATCGAGTACATCCTCGTCTATTTCTGTTCCTTCACCACAAATATAAGTAAGGTATCTTTCCTTCCCTATATTCTTAGCTGTAAAATAAAAGCTTCTCATGGTATGTCTATACCTCCTATTTATGTCTCTATTATAAGTCTCTTATAAATCTCTTTTACGAATTGCTATTATAAGTCTCATTTATAAATCTATATTTTTAGTCAGATTGATTACTCCAAACATCATCTTCTACATTATTTTTTTCAAAACTCTCACCAGGCTCTATATCAGCCTTTCCATCACCATTTGTATCAGTACCACCAATCATAGTCTGATAATGATCATCCAGAGTTTCTGTAAAAATGTGCTCGCCCTTTTCTTCATCTATAATATGATAATACAGATAGTTTGTATCATCGGGATTAAGAACCGCATTGATACAAGCAAGCCCCGGATTACATATCGGTCCTGCAGGAAGCCCTGCATAAACATATGTATTATACGGAGATTTAAAGGACAGATCATCAATCGTTAATTCTTCTATATCATATCTTCCATCAGTAACCGCATACAGAACAGTCGAATCCACTTGAAGCAGCATCTCCTGATTCATACGATTATACAAAACAGATGCTATTTTGGGTCTTTCCTCATCCAGTTTTGCCTCACGTTCAATCATAGATGCCATCGTCAAAACTTCGAAAGATGTAAGCCCCTTTTCCATAGCCTGGGCCTTCATCTCTGCTGTGTAATATGCTTCAAATGCGTTCAACATCATTCGGACAAGATCAACTGCCGTTGTATTTTTTGTAATATCATAAGTTGCAGGGAAGAGGTACCCTTCCAGTTTATATCTTACACCTACGCCCGATGGGACTTCTGCAAGATATTCAAAATCATTTGTTGTCACAGATTTAACTGCATTTATAAAATCTGTTTTTGAACATATCCCTTCTTCCTGACATTTCTCTGCAATCATATCTACAGAATACCCCTCAGGAATAACCAGCTGCTTGACAATCTTTGAATTCTCATCTTCTTTAGACATTACTTCCATCATTTCAAGGGTATTCATCCCCTTATGGAGTTTAAATGTTCCACTTTGAAGTTTTCCTCTGTACTGAGAATCCTGAAGACGCTTTACAAAAGCCCGCTCATATTTTATTAATCCATTGTCGTGAAGTATCTCGGCTATTTCCTTCGCTGATGCATCTTTAGGAATTTCAACAACTACTTCCTCACCCTGCTTAGACTTAGTATCTGTAAGCTCAGCCTGGTAATCATTCTTGTAATCATTAATATAGTCGTCAACAATCATAAACAACAGAAAAGCAGCCGTAAGGCCTATCATTATCTTTACTATTCGTGCCATTTCGACTTATCTATCCTCTGTGTTTCAATCTATTTAGTTTATAACTTTATTTATAATTTTATTTATAACTTTATTTATAACTTTATTTATAATTTTATTTATAACCTGGCCAAATGTCTGCGCTGCATAAAAATTCATATCAAATGCCAAAAGGGCGCACTTGCCCACTATTACTCATATAGTCTATCATTTTTCCATCAAAATCGCAACTGCCCTTTTTATTCCTTCAGAAATATTTACCTTGGCATTCCAGCCCAATTTTTCCAGTCTGCCACTGTTCATTATTTCTGGAGTCTGAGCACTGTAATCCACCACCGGTTCAGCTTCATCTTCAGGGTTTGCAAAGGAAAGCTTTAGGCCTTTTTCAGGAAATGCCTCAACAGCCTTTTTAGCGAACCCTCTAATAGTAACATTTCCAATCTCGCTGGAAATATTATATGGTTGCATATTTTCGCCATCCAGCATAACTCTAAGGATTGCACGAGTCGTATCTGTAACATAACAGAAGGACCTAAATGGCGCTCCCGAGCTCTTAAGAAGTATATCTTCTCCTCGAACAACATTTGCAATAAATTGTGCCCATACCCGATCATCATCCAGGCTTGCGGCACCAAATATATAACTTGGTCTCACCAGCTTGACACTCATCCCATACTGTTTTGAATAGCTGGCAGCCAGAGTCTCTGCTGCTCTCTTGCCCATGGCGTAGCAGTTCTTATAAGAATCGATATCTACATAACCCTGAGTTTCCTCAAGAAGTTCATGAGAACCATCCGTAACTTTGCCATATGTCTTAAGACTCGACACAATAAGTGTAGTGGTTTTACCACCTGTTTTAGCAGCATCTTGTTTTCTTGCAAATTCCAGAGCGTTAATAGTCCCTGCTAGATTTGCGTTGATCGTTCCGACAGGATCATTTTCAAAGTGCCATGCCGAAGCCTGACTAGCCGCATGGATTACAAAATCCACATTTTCATCTATTTTAAATGGAACACAAACATCCTGTTCAATAAGTATTAGATCGTTCCGGTCGGCAAGAGCCATGTATTTTTTCTTTGCACGGTCAATATTTCTAACCATACCAACAACTTTGATATTATTATCATAACGATCATTTCGAAGGAGCATTGCTGTTACAAGATGAAATGCAATAAATCCCGCCGCTCCAGTCACAAGTACTGTCTTGTTATTTAGTCTGCTCCAGTCAATATCATCCTCTGCTATTTCAAGGATATCATTATAGAGCTGTCCAGTTATCACGGATGAAACTTTATTTGATGTATTATCCATATTTCTCCTCAAATATCCTCACGGCTGAACTCTTCCTCTGCAAACATCTTAAAATGCTTATAGAAGAAACTAGCCCTCAGCGCATCCATATCTTCAGGGGTAGTAACCTTTATATTTGTTCGTTCCCCCATAAACAGATGTACATTTTGTCCCAATTCAATGAACAATTCACTAGAAGATACCGGATTAGTTATCCCTCTCTTCTCAGCCTCTGAATGGGCCCACAGTATTTTTTCCATGGTATATCCCTGAGGAGCCTGAGTTATGTACATAGAATTTCTATTATAGCTTTTACCACACGACTCGCCATCCTCGCTATATAGCAGTGAATCTATACTTGGTGTCACAGGAACAGCAGTCCCATGTATTTTTGCTAAATTTATGCAATTAGTTATAAGTTTTTCTGAGAGCATCGGTCTTACACCATCGCATATCAGTATAATGTCATCCGGTTTTGTTGCTGCTCTCGCAGTTTCTACCACCCCGTTATGAATGGACTGATATCCATTTTCGCCTCCTGGCACTACCGCTCTCACCTTTTTTATTTCATATTTTTCTATCAGATCATTCAGGTAATCTATCCAGTCTTCCTTGCAGGCAATCACTATATCATCCACATCCGGATGTTTTTCAAAATGTCCAATAGTCCTGATTATTATTGGTTTTCCCGCCACTTTCAGGAATTGTTTTGGCAGATCATCAGACTTCATTCTACGTCCAACTCCACCAGCAAATAACATAGCTGTTACCATATTATTTTCCTCAAATACACTGTCTATAAATATCCTATCCAGAATTATTCTGTATTTAAACAAACATTATATACAGCGTTCTATATATTTTTATTACCAATCTGTACTAATCTATCTGTCTGTAATCTGAAAGGAAGTCCTTCAACTGATATGCCGCCTCTTCAAGGATTCTCTTATTTGGAAGATATACTATTCTAAAATGATCCGGTTCTTCCCAATGAAAACCACCGCCATGCGTAAATAGAATCCTCTTCTTGCGAAGCACATCAAGCGCAAATCTCTCGTCATCATGTATGTTAAACTTTTTAGTATCCAGCTTCGGGAAGCAGTAAAATGCAGCTTCAGGCTTAACAACTGATACTCCTGGAATGTCATTTAACAGATTCACTATACATTCTCTCTGCTCATAAACCCTTCCGCCCGGCTGAATCAGCTTATCGGTTTCATCCAGCATTTTTAACGCCGGCGCGATAAGTGACTGCGCTGGAACATTTGAACATAGACGCATCGAAGAAAGGAGCTTTATTCCTTCTATGTAGCCCTTTGCATTCTTCTTATTTCCTGATATAGACATCCATCCAACTCTATAACCCGCTATCAGGTGCGACTTTGAAAGTCCATTGAAGGTTATGCATAGACAATCCGGTGCAAGACTGGCTATAGAAACATGTTTCTTGCCATCCATAACAAGCCTGTCATATATTTCATCCGCATAAATAATAAGATCATGCTTTTCTGCAAGCTTTACAATTCCCTTAAGAACGCTCTCCGGATAGAGAGCTCCGGTAGGATTATTTGGATTAATAACAACGATACCTTTTGTTCTTGGAGTAATCTTACTCTCTATATCTTTTACATCTGGGTACCAGCCTGAACTTTCATCACAGATGTAGTGAACAGCCGTGCCGCCAGCCAAGGTAACTGAAGCTGTCCAAAGTGGATAATCAGGTGCCGGAACCAGCATCTCATCTCCGTAATCCAGCAGTCCCTGCATTGAAAGAGTGATGAGCTCACTGACACCATTTCCTGTATATACATCATCCTCAGTTACATTTGGAATATTCTTCTTATTATCATATTCAATAATAGCTCTTCTAGCTTCTATAAGACCTTTTGAATCTGAATATCCCTCTGTATTTGCCAAGTTATTTGACATGGTTTTTATCAGTTCTTCTGGAGCTTCAAATCCAAATGGTGCTGGGTTTCCTATATTTAATTTCAATATCTGCTCACCAGCCGCTATCATTCTGTCAGCTTCGTCCATTACCGGACCTCGAATGTCGTAACAGACATTATTAAGTTTCACTGACTTTTCAAATTTTCTCAAGATAATACGCCTCTTCTCTTTAATTTATATTTAAAATAACGCGACATTAGCATATCTCTAAATGCAGATACAAAAAGAAATATGCTAATCATTTCGCTCTGTTTTTTTTCGAGCTTTATTCCGGATTTATTCCGGTTTTATTCCGGTTTTATTCCGGTTTTATTCCGGTTTTA
>CACZRU010000327.1 GCA_902783605.1 uncultured Lachnospiraceae bacterium | reverse complement strand
GCAAATGGAATAACGGCTTCAGGTAAGAAGGCTACAGCCAGGCATACCATAGCAGTAGATGCATATCATCCTATAGTCCCTATGGGAACAAAAGTGATTATTGAAGGTACTGAGTACACAGTAGAAGATACGGGTGACTTGAACCATTATGGCAATGATTTCGATATTTTTTATGCTAAGCATGAGGATTGCAATCAGTGGGGAAGGAAACACGTTGAAGCATTTCTCGCGGATGGAAACACAAATACAGTTACTGTTACAACATCTGGAACAACAGTTCATAACCTGACTTATAAGGACTATATGGACAAAAAGAAATTGAATGAAGATCAGAAGAAAATGCTTACTGATTTGATGGATTCAGGTCTTTGGGATGAATACTATTCAGCCGCTGCTGGCGAGGCAGTTGCTCAGATGGCACTTACAAAGGTTGGATGTAAATATGATCAGAGCAGGCGTATGGAAGAGGGTTACTACGACTGTAGTTCACTTGTTTACCGTCTTTATAAGGAAGTTGGAATTGAACTTCCTACTGTTGCTGATACACAGGGCGAGTACTGCTTTAAAAATGCAATGCTAGTCAACAAAGAGGATCTGAAACCTGGTGATCTCATTTTCTATTCATATGAGCAAAATGGCTGCTTTAGGAACATTTCACATGTGGCTATATATGTTGGAAATGGAAAAATGGTGCACGCAGCTGGAAAAGCAAGAGGGGTTGTGCTGGATCCGCTGAGGGATAGTAATGTGGTTTTCTATGCAAGACCGTATAAGTAACAGAAAGGAATTATTATGGACGGACTGAATGAATATAAGATACAGATAAATGACGTTCTAGCAAAATCTGAAACCATCCATGCTGATACATTGGATGAGGCTATTGATATAGCGATAGATCTGTATCTGAAGGAAAAGTATATAGACTCATATGCTGACGCTAAGGCTAAAACTGTTGCAAGTCAGATGAATAAGCGTCCGGTTAGTACCGGGAGGAAAGCGATTTGAAGAAAAAATATAAAAGAATCATGATAGCTTTTTTGATTCAGTTTATTGGAATTGCAATAGCATTTTATCCGTTAATACTTAAAAGACATGGAGAAGAAGAATCAAAACAGCTTATGGAGGACTTTAAGGAAAATGTTAAAGATACAAACATACCAGAGGAAAAGACGACGACAGAAGAACATAAGGGTGAGCAAGCCACCAGTACGGAGGCGCTGCCCGATACATTACAGGACGATGACATTATCGGCGTTATCGGAATTATCAAGATTGAAGCTATAGGGATTGAATACCCCATCATCGAAGGTTGTGATGACTATGCATTAAACAGAGGAATAGGTCATCTTCCGGAAACAGCAGCAATTGGGACAATGGGAAACTGCGTACTCTGTGGTCATAATGGAAGCAGGAGAGGCACATTCTTTACGCCTCTAAATACAGTGAGTATCGGAGATATGGTTGAAATCATGGATAAAAGTGGCGAGATTCATAAATATAAAATAGTGAACACCAGAATAGTAGGACCAACTGATAATTCAATCAAAGATACTGATGATACTGAGAAACTGACACTTTTTACATGCGCCAATAGAGGAAGCGAGAGATTTGTGTGTGACTGTTTACCGGTAAAATGACTGATTTGTTTTAGTCAGAATAAACATGAAATCTTGGTAAAAATGAAATATATTACCTGCACAATACTTAAAAATATTTTAATGTGGCACAGCCACGGAAAGGATAAGATATGAATTATACAATAAGAGCGAGTGTATTTAATAAATCAAAGGAAAATGATGGCAGTGTAAAGGGATTTGCAACAGTTGTCTTTGGTAACTCTTTTAAGATTACCAATGTTGCTATCGTGGAGAATAAAACAACTGGAGATCTTTTCGTTTCTATGCCGAGATATATGTCCAATGAGAAGGATGAAAATGGCAATCAGATCTATAAGGATGTATGCAATCCGGTCACAAAGGAATTCAGAGAAGAACTTTATACCAACATCCTGAACACTTTCAAAAAGGCTCTGGAAGAAGACAAAGCTATGATGACTGTAGATGCCAGTGATAAAGACGAACCTAAGTTTACTGTTTCAGTAACTCCATTAGAGAGAGAAGGCAGTTCCATCAAAGGCTTGGCAAGACTTTATATAAATGACAGCTTTATTGTCAGCAATATAAATCTTATTCAAGGCAGTAACGGTCTATTTGTTGCTATGCCATCTTATAAGACAAAGCAGATAGATGAGAATGGCAAGTCAATCTATCAGGATATCTGTTATCCGGTCACAAAGGAATTCAGAGAACATCTTTATGGAGCAATTAAGGAAGAGTATAAGACCCAGAAGAACCGTACAGAAGAGAACTTCGAGGACTATATTGAGCAGCAGACTATTAATCCTGAGAAGGATGCACCATCTGCAGAAAGGACTGAATCTGATCAAAAAGTAGATGCAGGTGAGGTTTCAAATGAATCTGTAGATAATGTACCTAAAACTCAGGAAGAGAAGAAGGACAAAAAGACAAAGGAAAGTAAAAAGACGAAGAGATAGAATCTGAAAATTTCAAAATTTAAAATATAAAAATATATGATCGAAGAACAATCTGTGATACTACTAATGTGTTTCACGGATTGTTCTTTTTTATTGCTTCTTTATCGCCACAATTATTCATGAT
>CACZRU010000326.1 GCA_902783605.1 uncultured Lachnospiraceae bacterium | reverse complement strand
TTCTATCAGAGTTTCTATCAGAGTTTCTATCAGAGTTTCTATCAGAGTTTCTATCGGAGTTTTTATCTGAATTTTTATCAAATCTGTCACCCTTATCTCCAGGTCTTGAACCAGACTTAGAACCTCCTCTGAAAGATTTATCATCTTTCTTATCGCCTCTTCTGTCTTTTCTATCATCTCCAAAACCAGACTTTCCACCTCTTGAAGATTTAGAAGCCGGCTTCTCTTCTGGAAATTTAACAAACTCTTTTACTTTCTTCACTGGAGCTGTTTCAGGAGCCTTCTCGGCGGTTGTTCCTTCAGCTTCATTTGTCTTATTATCAGCACCTGCTTCAGTTGTTGCAGAAACCTTTGATACAGTTTCCTCTGCAGCTGCAGTCTTTGCATCATTTGCTTTTTCAGCGCTGTTTTCAGCGTTATTATCTGCAACCGACTCAGCAGCTACTGACTTCTCTACTTTTTCTGAAGCCTTATCAGAAACTTTTTTAGAGCTCTCATCTGAGACACTGCCAGATACTTTATTTGCTGTTTCGTTTGAAGATATAATCGAAGATTTAGCATTTTCAGAAACTGCTGTTTTCTTCTCTTCCTCAACTGACTGTACTGCTGCAACTTCATCTTCAGGCTTAGCAATAGGCTTCTTTCCAGATGGTCTTGCCTTAGGTCCTTCTCCACGTCTTGGATTTCCACCCTTTCGGCTTGATGAAGATCCTGAAGACTTACTTGAAGCAGTCTTCTTTGCAGCTTTTGCAGTGGAAGCTTTCTTATCATCCTTTTTCTCAGAAGAAGCAGCACTCTTAGTACTCTTCTTAGTATAGTGTCTTAACAGCTTGTTATACTGATCCTGAGTAAGAGACTTAGAAGCCTTAATCTGATTAAGCTCATCCTTCTCAAATCCCATTTCCATCATTTTTTCAAGCAGACTAGGAGGAGACTTTAAGTCGCTATCATATTTAGCTTTAACGGTCTTAAAGACTTCTACAAAATTCATTTCTTTCTCTGTGCTCATTCATTACCTCCAAAACGATAAATAAACTGATTTCCTAAATTTTCATCCTTTATAGCAATTACAGATCTTTCAGCCTTTCCTATCAGGCCTCCAAGTTCTTCTTTATTCCCAAATATCACAAATGGAATATCTCTATATTTACATTTGTCTTCAAATTTCTTTTTTGTATTATCAGAAGCATCTTGAGCGATTATCACGAAATACGCTTCCAGTTTTTGTATGCTTTCCTCACACTGATATTCTCCAGCGGCAAGTTTACCTGCCTTCATTGCTATTGGAATTAATCCCTTCTTATATCTTGTGCATTCTTCCATGCATAGCTCATATGTAGCTGAATCAATTATTCCATCCTCGAGAGCTGTTTCTATGCATTTACTTCTTTTACAGATGTATGCGCCTCGTCCCTTTTGTTTTCCAGTGTCATCCTTTACAACACCTTCAACCTCAGTGTTTCTGCCAGATATAACTATTCGAGTCATATCTCCCTTTGCATTCTTGCTTCCGCAGCATACACATTCACGAAGCGGTACACGACCAACGTTTTTCTTTTTTGTACTCAAGTTATCTCCTTGATAATTATTGATAAATATTTGCTATAAGCTACTCCTCATCTCCTGACTCTTCATCAGAAGTATCATCAGAAGTAGTATCTTCAGATTCAGTATCCTCAGTTACATCATCGTTACTATTTTCGACATCTGCTTCGTATTCATCTACAGCAGCATCAACCATCTCATCTGTTAACTCATCATCATCGTACTCATCATACTCGTCTTCTTCAGCAGCAGCCTGACTCTCGCTCTTGATATCAATCTTATAATCTGTAAGTCTTGCTGCAAGACGAGCATTCTGACCTTCACGTCCAATTGCAAGTGATAATTTATCATCTGGAACAATAACTCTTGCTGTTCTTTCTTCTGTATCAACTGTTACTGATACAACTGGTGCTGGGCGAAGTGCATTCTCGATGAAAATTGCATCATCTTCATTCCACTCAATTACATCTATCTTCTCATCTCCAAGCTCGGCAACCACTCTGTTTATTCTTGTACTGTTAACACCTACACAGGCACCAACAGCATCTACATCTTCATCATTTGACCATACAGCAAGCTTAGATCTTGAACCTGCCTCTCTTGAAATACTCATTACTTCAACAGTGCCGTCACTCATCTCCTCAACTTCCTGCTCAAAGAGACGAATAACAAATTCAGGCTGTGATCTTGTGATGATTACGTGGAAACCAGACTTTTCTTTCTTGTCCTTCTTATCTTTCTTGTCTTTCTTCTTGTCCTTCTTTTCCTTGTTGTCTTCTACACTGAGAATAAGAACATTTATATCATTTCCAACAGCATACTTCTCACCAGGAATCATCTCTCTCTTCTTGAGAATGACATCCAGTTTATCTTCAAGATTTACGCTGATACTTTCATTGTTCTTCTTATTCTTGTCGTTATTGATGCTGACAACCTTACCCTTTACGATTGTTCCCTCAAGAGATTTAAAATGATCAAACATAGCTTTTCTCTCATTTTCCTTAAGTCCCTGAAGAATAATTCCTCTTGCTTTCTGAGCAGCAATACGACCGAAATCAAGAGTATTTACATCACACTCAAGAAGATCACCAAGCTCTACATCTGGATCGATGTGCTTTGCATCCTCAAGAAGGATATCTGTATTTACATCAAGAATCTTATCAACAACCTGCTTAGGTGCTCTTACACTAAGCTCTCCTGTTTCAGGATCCAGATTAACCTTAACTGTATCCTTTCCGAAATACCCCTCACAAGCTGAAGCAATAGCCTTCTCAATATCAGCTATAATAAGGGCTTTATTAATTCCCTTCTCGGCCTCAAGTTCGTCAAGAGCTGCGATTACATTTGCCATCTCAGATTCTTTGTTAAATTCCTTTTTCTTCATATTCATACCTCGCACTTGATATATTATCTCTCTTAAATGTTACTGATTCTGTATCTAATTCTGTTGCTGTTTTCTTTGACTTATTCTTTGACTTGTTTTTTTGATTTACACTATCCTCAAGACTAAGTGTAAGCGTGTCCTCATCAAAGGCTTTAAGTCTGCCTATATGTTCTTTAGCACCATTTTCGGCTTTGAAAAGCTTTATATGGAGCAGTTTACCGATGCTTCGTTCATAGTCAGAATCCTTCTTAAGCTTCCTTGTAAGTCCGGGGGAACTTACTTCAAGAATGTATTCATCTTCTATGAAATCCTCAACATCTAACTTTTCCTCCAGAGCCCTGCTGATTTCAACACAGTCATCAATCATTATCCCGCCTTCTTTATCAGCATATACTCTTAAATAATACTCTGACCCCTCTTTGACATATTCAACATCCCAGAGGTCATATCCCCCTGATTCAATAATGTCCTGCAGGAGTTCTCTTGTTCTCTGCTCAATATCCTGTCTTTTCATAATTCTCCTATTTTGAATAAAGAAAAGTGGATTCGATTCCCGAACCCACTCTAGTTATAATATATAAGCTTGATTATTATATACCCTCAGCCATATTTAATCAAGTGTTTTCCTTTGTTTTTTCAGTAAAAAAAGGATATAAAATACAAGTTTTTCGAGCATTTCCTCTCTTGATAGCATTTAAACTACAGCTCAATCAGTTTTTTATCAGATTTTGCAAGACTTTCACAGCCATCTTCAGTTATGAGGATCATATCTTCTATTCTCACACCAAATTTACCTGGAAGGTAGATTCCTGGCTCGTCAGTTTCAATCATACCCGGACGGACAACTGATTCATCCCTTGTGTTAAATGCAGGTGACTCGTGGATATAAAGCCCTACTCCATGTCCAAGTCCATGTCCAAAGAAGTCGCCAAACCCCTGCTGTGCTATATAGTCTCTTGCTATTCTGTCCACATCTCTGCAAAGCATCCCCGGTTTAACGCCTTCTAGTACAGCCAGCTGTGCAGATAGAACAATGTTATAAATCTGCTTCTGTTCATCGCTGGCCTTACCAATGCAGACAGTTCTTGTCATGTCAGAACAGTAGCCCTGATATCTGCATCCAAAATCCATAGTGAGAAAGTCACCATACTCAAGCTTCTTGCTGGAAGGAATAGCATGTGGCATAGATGAGTTCATTCCAGAAGCCGCAATAGTGTCAAATGAGAATCCTTCAGCACCATGCTTCTTCATGCTGTATTCCAGTTCAGCTGCGACCTCAAGCTCAGTCATCCCCGGTTTCAAAATACCTAGAATATCCTCAAATGCCATATCGCCAATATGCTCTGCCTCACGAAGAAGTTCTATCTCTTCCGGAGTTTTAATCTGCCTTGGAATGAGAAGCGCATCGTTCATAGGTTTAAACTCCAATGGCTTATCGAACTCATTTTGCTTCTTCAGGTCTGTATACTTCTCATCATTTAGCTTTGTGGTAAATCGTGAATACATGTTGTAGCTGATAGACTCATTTTCAAAGCCTATAGTAAAGGCATTATCATCCACTATGTATTCCATCAAGATATCGTATATGGATGTCTTTGCATCAAACTGACGAACCTTAAAACCTTCGTAGCACTCCTTCTCTGCAGCCTCCGTATATCTGGAGTCAGTAATAAGCACCTGAGAGTAATGATTAGAGATAAATGCAAATCCCTCCCCTCCTCTAAATCCAGTATAATACCTCAGATTATATGGATCGGTAATGATGAAGGCATCAACACCGGCCTGGTTCATTATTTCTGTATAGTTTATGTTCATTGTTTTTCTCCATTTTTAAGATCCTTCGCTATGTTCAGGATGACATTGTTTACGCGAATTCAATTCTAAACCTTTATATTATAAGAGTCAATGAATCCATATCTATCTCCTGATATTTGTCCATTATTTTTATATTCATTACAAAAAATTCATTACAAAAATTTTATTACAAAGAAAAAGAGTCAGTGAAACGATTATATTTCACTGACTCTTGAATTAATTATTTTAAAAATGCACTATAACTTCTCAAATAAAATCTAAATTATCTGCTGATAATTTACTGACCCATCTGAGCTGCAACTTCTGCTGCGAAGTCTTCGTTCTTCTTCTCAAGACCTTCACCAGTCTCAAATCTGATGAACTTATTAACATTAAATGTGCATCCGTTATCCTTAGCAACCTGTGCGATATACTGTGCAACATTTTCCTTATTCTCAGCTTTTACATATGTCTGATCTACAAGGCAGATTTCCTTAAGGTGCTTTGAGAATCTTCCTTCTACAAGACCAGCGAAGATCTTGTTCTCAAGGTACTCAGCCTTGTGTGAAGCAGCGATATCTCTAAGAGCCTGAATAGCTGCATCTGAAAGGAAGTTGAAGAGGAACTTGTTGTTCTTCTGCTCTTCGTAAGCAGCCTTATC
>CACZRU010000325.1 GCA_902783605.1 uncultured Lachnospiraceae bacterium | reverse complement strand
CTTATTATGTCATTATTATGGCGTGCACGAAAGGAGACGAATTATGTGCGGAATAATTGGATATACAGGAAATGAGCCTGCAAAGGACATACTTATTAATGGATTAAAGCAGCTGGAGTATAGAGGCTATGACAGTGCCGGTATTGCGGTGCTTGATCCTAAAACGGGAATAATTTTAAAGAAGAAAACTGGCAAGGTTGAAGAACTTGCAAAGGCGGCTGAATCAGAGAGTACTGATGCTTCCTGTGGAATTGGTCATACCAGATGGGCAACCCATGGTGGTGTTACAGAAGGAAATGCTCATCCGCACAGACAGGGGTCAGTTACACTATGTCATAACGGAATTATTGAGAATTATAAAGAACTTACTACAGAGTATGGTCTTAAGAATGTGCTTCAGTCTGAGACAGATACAGAGGTAGTTGCTGCGCTTCTTGATAAGCTTTATGAAGGTGATCCTTATACTGCAATTAAAAAGACAGTGAATCTTCTTGCTGGTTCATTTGCGCTCTGCATAATGTTTGATGATCAGCCTGGAAAGATTTTTGCTATAAGAAATGTTAGCCCTATGGTGGCTGCTTCATTTGACGGTGGTTCTATCATTGCTTCAGATCTTACAGCAGTTATTAATTTTTCAAAGAAATACTTCGTGGTACCAGAATACCACATTCTTACACTTACAGATAATGGTATCGGAGTTCAAGACCTTAAGGGAAGGGATGTTGAGCCTGAAATACTTGAGGTAAACTGGGATATTACTTCAGCTCAGAAGGGTGGATATCCTCATTACATGCTTAAGGAGATAAATGAGCAGCCTGAGGCGCTTGAGAGAACAGTTGCACCTAGAGTACAGGATGGACTCCCATTTCTTGCTGATGACGGCATAGATGACGAGATACTTAAGAATCTTCAGAATATCGTAATCGTTGCGTGCGGAACTGCTATGCATGCTGGAATGGTTGGCAAGTCACTTATTGAAACTAAACTTAGAATTCCAGTTACAGTAGAAATCGCATCAGAGTTCAGATATAAAGACCCAATCATTGATGATAAGACACTTACTATAGTTGTTTCACAGTCTGGTGAAACTATTGATACCCTTGAGGCTCTGCGTCTTTCAAAGCAGAAGGGCAGCAAGGTTCTTTCGGTTGTAAATGTTAAGGGATCAACTATCGCTCGTGAAAGCGATTATGTACTCTACACTCATGCTGGTCCTGAGATAGCAGTTGCAAGTACAAAAGCTTATACTGTTCAGATTGCTGCTATGTATCTGCTGGCTGCAAGACTTGGCTTTGTAAGAGGCGTTCTTTCTGAAGAAGAAACAAAAGAATTTATCTCAAAGCTTCAGGGTGTTGGTGAGATAATGAAGAAGACTATTGAAGCTTCTGATGATATAAGAAGAGTTGCTAATCATATCCAGACAGCACCTGATGTATTCTACATTGGAAGAGGTATTGATTATACACTCAGCCTTGAGGCTTCACTTAAGCTGAAGGAGATTTCATATATTCATTCTGAGGCATATGCTGCAGGCGAGTTAAAGCATGGTACAATTGCTCTTATTGCTGAGCAGGTTCCAGTAATTGCCATAGCAACAGAGGAACATGTTTATGCAAAGGTTATCTCAAATGTTCGTGAGGTTAAATCAAGAGGAGCGTATGTCATCCTCATCAGTCAGGAAGGAAAGGTGGAGAATAAGGAGGTTTGTGATAAGCAGCTTTATATTCCAAAGGTAGACAGCACATTTGGCGTATTTGCTACAGCTGTTATTCTTCAGCTTATTGCATATTATACATCCGATGCAAAGGGACTTGATGTAGATAAGCCAAGGAACCTAGCTAAGTCAGTTACTGTAGAATAATATATAGCCAAAAATAGTGATATATAGTGATGAATATACGAAGTAAATAAGAATTAAAAATGTCATTCTGAGCGAAGCGAAGAATCTTTCAGAAAAGGTCCTTCGGGCTATAAGCCCTCAGAATGACATAATGATTTTTGAAAGTGAGGAATTATCTTGTATACAATATCAGACCTTTATGATTTAGAACATACACTTGCGAAAGATTATCTTTCTCAGTTCACTTACCCATGGGAGGCGCTTAAAGGTATAAAGGATTTTATTCTTGAGCTGGGACCAACCTTGGGAGATGAATATGAAGAGGTAAGTAAAAATGTCTGGGTTCATAAGACAGCAACAGTTTTCCCTAGTGCATATCTGGGAGAACCATGTATTATAGGACCTAATACTGAAGTAAGACACTGTGCTTTTATTCGTGGTTCAGCTCTTGTAGGTGCTGACTGTGTTGTTGGTAACAGTGTGGAACTTAAGAATGTAATATTATTTGACCATGTGCAGACTCCACATTATAACTATGTTGGTGATTCTATACTAGGATATTTCAGTCACATGGGAGCGGGAAGCATCACAAGTAATGTAAAGAGTGATAAGCAGCTGGTGGTTGTTCATAACGGAACAGAAAAGGTTGAGACTGGGATAAAGAAATTTGGAGCTATGCTGGGTGATTATGTTGAAGTTGGATGTAATGCGGTCTGCAATCCTGGTACTGTTATTGGAAGACATTCAAATGTTTATCCAACATCCTGCGTAAGAGGTGTTGTACCAGAAAATTCTATCTGGAAGGATAACGGAGTGGTTATTCATAAAGAAGATTAGTTGTCATTCTGAGCGAAGCGAAGAATCTTTTAGGATGGCTCATAGAATATCTCATAGAATATCTCATAGAATATCTCATAGAATATCTTTAGAATCTCATTATATGGAGGGAAAATAAATGGGAAAGTATTTCGGTACAGATGGTTTCAGAGGAGAGGCAAATAAGAATCTTACCTTTGAACATGCGGTAAAGATTGGCCGTTTTCTTGGCTGGTACTATGGTGCCAAGGAAGGGAAAAAGGCAAAGGTAGTTATCGGTAAAGATACAAGAAGAAGTTCTTATATGTTTGAGTATGCACTGTGTACAGGTCTTATGGCCAGTGGTGCAGATGCATATATTATGCATGTTACAACAACTCCTTCAGTTGCATATATTGCAAGAGTAGATGACTTTGACTGTGGTATCATGATATCTGCTTCTCATAATCCTTACTATGACAATGGTATCAAGCTTCTCAATGGTAAGGGTGAGAAGATGGATGAAGAGACAATACTTAAGGTCGAAGAATACATCGATGATAAGATTGAAATTCCAATTGCTGAGAGAGATGAGATTGGTCGTACAGTTGACTATGTGGCTGGACGTAATCGTTATATTGGATATCTCATCTCTATGAGCAGATATAGCTTCAAGGATGTAAAGGTTGGACTGGATGTTGCAAATGGTGCTGCATGGCAGATAGCAAAGGGTGTATTCGATGCACTTGGAGCAAAAACATATGTGATAAATGATAATCCTGATGGTTACAACATCAACACAGATTGTGGATCAACACATATTGAGCACCTTCAGAAGTTTGTTGTAGAAAAGGGACTGGATGTAGGATTTGCCTATGATGGAGATGCTGACAGATGTCTCTGTGTAGATGAAAAGGGAAATGTGATTACAGGAGATCATATTCTGTATATTTATGGACTGTACATGAAGGACCGTGGAAAGCTTATCAATAACAAGGTTGTTACTACAGTTATGAGTAACTTTGGTTTATATAAGGCTTTTGATAAGGTTGGAATTGAATATGATAAGACTGCAGTCGGAGACAAGTATGTATATGAGAATATGGTGAAGACTGGAAACCGTATTGGAGGTGAGCAGTCAGGTCATATTATCTTTTCAAAATATGCTACCACAGGAGATGGAATTCTTACCAGCCTTAAGATGATGGAAGTTATGCTGGCTAAAGAGAAAAAAATGTCAGAACTAGCTGAACCGGTTGTTTATTATCCACAGGTTCTTAAGAATGTTCGTGTTAAGAGCAAACCTGATGCACAAAATGATCCTGATGTTAAGGCTGCGGTTGAAAAGGTTGCAGAGGAGCTTGGTGATACAGGCCGTATACTTGTGAGAGAGTCAGGAACAGAACCGGTTATCCGAGTTATGGTAGAGGCCGAGACCGATGAAACCTGTGAAAAGTATGTTGATCAGGTTATCAAGGTTATCGAAGAGAAGGG
>CACZRU010000324.1 GCA_902783605.1 uncultured Lachnospiraceae bacterium | reverse complement strand
TTCTTAACTAACAATTTCCTGTGTATACATATTCCAATGTTTCGGATGCTGCTTCGGCAAGTCTGTACACTTTTCTTACTTCGGTTGCGCTTCGGTCGGTCATGTGGAAGCGCGGGAAGAATCTTGAGATGTGGAGAGGGATACTCTTTCCTATCACATTTCCTTCTCTATCCTTCAGGCTGGCAACCCAGGAAGTAAGTGAGCGCATTTCTTCTTCTGAATCGTTCTCTCCGGGTATTATCAGTGTAGTAAGTTCTACATGACAGTCTTGCACAGCTCGTTCTATAAAGTCCATCACCATTTGTCTGTCACCGCCTAGTACATCTCGGTAGTACTCATCCTTAAACCCCTTCAAGTCGATATTCATTGCATCTATGTAAGGAAGAATTTCCTCCAGAACATCTAACTCGGCTGTACCGTTTGACACCAGCACATTTTTCATGCCCCGCTCCTTCACCAGCTTTGCCGTATCTCTAACAAACTCATAGCCTATCATCGGTTCATTATAGGTAAATGCCACTCCTATATTTCCTACTGGAACATATTTCTCTGCTGTACTGGCAAGCTCTTCCGGTGAACAAAATACAATACCCTGCATTTCATCTTCCTCTATTTCAGAAGATGACATCTTTGAATACGAAAGTGCCAGATCTGACCAGGATATGTCACTATTCTGACAAAAAGGACAACGAAGGTTACAACCGTAGCTTCCCACAGAAAGGATCCTGCTTCCGGGCATAAATCTGGCGAGCGGTTTCTTCTCTATAGGATCCAGCGCAAAACCAGTTATACGACCATAGTTCTGAGCCGTCACGATCCCATTTACACAGGTCCTTGCTCCACAGAAGCCTATGCCACCTTCTTTTATATCACAGTGTCTGAAACAAACCTCACATTTTGACATCTATTCCTCTTCAGCCTCCATGTAATAGATTCTCGCACTAAAATCGGAGAATACTCTGGTCTTCTCGTTGAAGCCCGTCCCTGCATAAGCTGGAGACAGCTTCACTCCTGCATTCATCATCATACTTCCAAACATCCTCAGGTCTTCCTGTTCCCCATCTAGTTTGTAGTATCTTGCTACTATGTTCTGAGTAGGTGATCCATGCCTGATATGAATTGGAGAAACAATATTTACAAGGTCGCCAAAATCTTTAATGTCGACCTTAACTTCCTTATTGTAGAAATGATAATACTTATCTTCATCAAGTCCGCAGGCACGGTAGTACTGATAAGCATTATTTGGAACAACCAGCTTCTGAATTATTATTCCCACGGCCTTTGATTTATCAGGTGATACAACAGTCCACTCTGTCACATTGTTGTCATTACGAGTAAGGACACTTCCTGCCGGACTAAAGCCTGCCACACCAATTCCGGCACCAATCCCCGGATAATCAGTAGTACCTGTAAATGAACGGCCACGGTACATCTGCCCATACTGGAATACTCTGCGAAACTGCTTATACATTTTTATGTGTTCCTTGATCTGTACTTTTTCAGTTTCGTAACTGTCTACAAGGTTACATTCATATCCCAGACTTCCAAAGGAAGCAACAGCAAATCTTGCATCCAGAGAAGTTTTTCGAAGCGTCTGATGATTAGGAACACTAGATACATGTGCCCCCCAGCAGCACTGTGGATAGCCGTAGCTGTAACCTGTCTGTATCTCTGCTCTTACAACTGCATCTGTATCATCGCTCCCCCATATCTGTGGAAAATACGAAAGGATTCCAAGATCAAATCTGTTGCCTCCTGCTGCACATCCCTCAAAAAGAATCTGTGGAAATCTTTCTGTCAGATGCTTCATGCAGCGATAGAGTCCAATAATATAGCTGTGTGTTATCTCTCCCGGCCTGTCTGCAAAGAACGAAGAATATATGTCGGTAAGTGTACGGTTCATGTCCCATTTGACATATTCTATGTTTGCCGAGTTAAACACCTTGGACATAGCATCAATGATGTACTCCTGAACTTCAGGTCTGCCAAGGTCCAGCATTCTTTGATTTCTGCCCTCGCTATGAGGTCTGTCAGGAATCTGCAGAACCCATTCCGGATGTTCACGGTACAGCTTAGAATTCACATTTACCATCTCTGGCTCAACCCAGATGCCAAATGACATTCCCAGCTTATTGATCTGATCAGCTATTCCCTTAACTCCATTTGGAAGTTTGGCAGGATTAGCTGTCCAATCTCCAAGAGAAGAGCTGTCATCATTTCTTTCACCAAACCAGCCATCATCCATAACAAACAGCTCGATTCCAACATCACGGCCAGCCTTTGCAAGCTTAAGAAGCTTCTTCTCATTTATATCAAAGTATGCAGCCTCCCAGCTGTTAAGCAGAATAGGCCTTTCCTTCTTTGCCCACTCTCCTCTTACTATGTGGTTTCGTACAAAATTATGTAAACCACAACTCATTCCATTAAAACCTTTATCAGAGAAACACATAACCGCCTCTGGAGCTTCAAAATCCGCTCCTGCTTTTAGCTCCCAGCAGAATGCCCTTGGGTTAATTCCCCAGAGAAGTCTAGTCTTTCCAAACTCATTTACCTCGGCTATTTCTGCGTGATTTCCGCTATATATAAGGTTGAAGCCATATGCAAATCCACTATCCTCTGTAGTGGCCGGTGTAGAAAGCATGAAAAAAGGATTTGCACAGTTTGAGGATGTACCTGTAAAGCTGGAGTTTATGTGCTTACCCGCAATAAGTGGTATATCCTTGCGGCTCATTTCTCTTGCCCACGCACCGTTAAAGGTTGACATAATATAGCCCGACTCAGGCATGTCCAGCTGAGCCGACATCATCTGTTTAATTCTTACTGACTTAACTCCATAATTTACCAGGCGGGCTGTCCTGGTAATCACATCCGAATTCTCAAATACATAGTAATCCAGAAAGAGCCTTAGACTGTTAAACTTGTCGCCCAGCACCACCTGCAGATGATTCTTCTCGCCAGGCAGGCTATGTGAAGAAGGCAGCGTCCTGAGTTCTCCCTTTTCGCTGTCTATCTCAGCTGCTTCAAAAAGGAAATCCGAGGTCCTGCTGCCATCTGCATTTTCTATTACCGCAAATGCCTCACGGTTGTCTCCCTTTCCCTCAAAGGACACCTCAAGACAGAGGTTATTCAAGGTGAAGTATGGAACATCCGGAGTGTATGCGTTATTGTTTCCTGGAATAAATTCCTGCCTTTCCATAAGCCCGTCCAGCTTGTCAGAAATGCGGATTTTCTTCCCGTAGTAAAGATGCTCCAGGTGACCAGTATCAGTCACCCGGAAAGCATATGTAGTATTCTTTGTATTAAGTATATAGTATTTGCTGCCCTCAATAATCATAGTTATCTAACCCCTCGACTTCAGTTCCTCTGTAATCTCTTCCATCTTCTCTTCTGTCAGGATAAACTTCTTCCTAAAAACTACGATTGCTATAAAAAGTCCTATGATCGGAATGATTGTCATAGTCATTCTAAGTCCAAGCTTAGAGCTGGCTGCTACATCCTTTGCAAAGTCATAGGCCTGCTCTACTTCTTCACTTGACTCTGCCTTCAGGCTGTTAAGCGACAGACAGATTGATGCAATAAGTGCAGCAATACCGGACGCCAGCTTAACTACGAAGGTCTGCATTGAGAATATAACTGACTCATCTCTTCTGTGATTCTTTAAGTCACCGTAATCAACTGTGTTAGCAAGGAATACTGTAGTAAGTACCTGGAGCACACCATTTGCAGCGAATATAAAGAATGCTGGAACAAATAGTATAAATACATTCGACATATTTATAAAACAGATTGCGAAGAGCACGCCATATCCAATGATTGCACTTGCAAGGCAGATATAAAATATCCTCACATTTGATGCAAACCTGCGAAGCAGTGGATAAAAGATCATCATAGACAGGATCTGTATTGCTCCACCAAACATGTTGAACAATGTGTAGCTTCCCTTCCATCCTTCTCCACCGAAGTCATACTTAAAGAAATAAATTACAAGATTTGAAGTGATGTAAATGGATGTGTTGATGAGCACAATTGCTACAACTATTGTCATAGCCTGATCATTACTGATAAGCGCCTTAAACATCTGACCTACAGAAGGTGACTCCATATCAACCGTAGCCTGCTCCTTGATATTGATACATGTTATGGTGATGAAGATAATAAAGAGAACAGCTACCAGCAGGGCAAACCATTTGAAACCAGCGATTTCAACCTGCTTTGCAGATGCATCAGCACCGGCGATTCCCTTACCAATTGCATTTACAATCATAACTGTAAAGATTGTTACCAGCGCAGAACCAACGCCTGCACAGGAACGAGCCAAAGTCGTGAGACCTTCTCTCTCCTTACCAGACTTGGTGAATGCAGGAATCATCGACCAGTATGGAATATCCATCATGGTGTAAGTAACACCCCATAGAATATAGGTAACTGCAGCATATGCAACCAGCCCTCTGCCGTCCATCGAAGGTGGTGCTGCGAACATAAGGAACAGAATCACTGCGTTGGTAAGTGTACCTATCATAAGCCAAGGTCTGAACTTGCCCCACTTTGTCTTCGTCTTCGCAACAACGATACCCATAATTGGGTCATTAAATGCGTCAAATACTCTTGCAGCCATCAGGATGATGCCCATGGCAACCGCATTTACGCCCAGCACATCCTGAAAATAATACAGCACATAGCTGGCAGAAAGCATGTATACCATATCCTTTCCCACAGCTCCAAGTCCGTAGGAAACCTTTTCCTTAAAACCTAATTTGTATACCATACCCTTTCCCACAGACTCGTTACTAGACTCGTTACTGTAGGAATTATTTTCCTTATAGCCTTGTTTCATATATCTTCTCCTCTATTTACTTAATCGTAAATTCTATTGTCTTGGATGAACCATGCTGTGGTGTGATAATGAGTTTTGCATCTCCTGTCTTGCCGTTTGTCTTAACATAGGTTCCACACATTCCCCCCTGAAGTGAGATAATGCTCGGGCCGATTATCTCAATTGGACCTACTGTTGATAGACATATTGGGTCATTGGAAAATGGAAGCAGATTACCATTCTCATCCTTATCAAGTATCCTTACAGCAGCCACGTCATAGCTAGTATCCTCATGAAGTTCCTTGTGATCTACCGAAACTGACAGTTCCCTCTTAGTCATTGGTGCCAGTGTAACCTCTTTTACGATTGCTCCGTTTTTATAAGCTTCAAACTTATAAACCGTGGACTCGCTTCCCCAGTCACCTACATACTTGTTGAAGTAAGCAACTGCATCTGTCATGCTCATCCTGTACTTCACGCTGACATATCCAGCCTTTGCCATCATCTTCTTAGACATGCCATACAGTCCAACTCTTGCAACCTCATTTAGCAGCGTCTTCAGGTCCTCTGCCTGCTTTTCTGACATGCCAGGCTCGCCCTCTTTAATTGCATCTCCGATGTAGTCTGTAACCCTGATTGGTCCATGCAGAAGGTTCTTATAGGAAGAATCTTCCTGTGTATACTCCTTGATGAAGCGTCCATTCTTATACATCTTCACACTGTCCGCATTTGTCAGAATATATACCTCACCACGGTTGCTTCCAGGATGCTCTCCAATATCCATACTGGAGCTGATTTGAAGCACTGGTGTTTTTTCCTGCTGAATGCTGTACACTGCAGCTGCCAGCTTCGGATTACGGAACATATCCATTACTCCGTGGTAGCAGATTCTATCACCACTTCCAAAATCCTTATGTGTATTGTAGTCAAACATGCACCAGCCAAATGATCCTGCAATATCTGACTGATTAGCAACCTCATCAATTACATTTGCATGACGAAGCATGTGCTCCATCCTGTGTTCTTCCCAGTCGAAGGCCTTTGTAGGATACATATGCCCGTTATACTCACTGACAAGATATGGCTTATCATTATTTGATGTAACATCCACCTTCTTGTCAACGCCCTTGTTGTCACCTGTATGTGAGAAATCGTTATAAGTATAAACATCCTCAAGAAGATTTCCCTTCTTGTAGCAGCGCACTCCTCCTGTCTGACGGCTTGGATCCAGCTCACGACATAATGCATTGGTTCTGCTGTAGAACTCATCATCATCCACTGACTCATTAATACGAACTCCCCAGAGAATGATTGAAGGATGATTTCTATACTGTGTAACCATCTCTCGAACGTTCTGTACCGCCTGATCCTTCCAGGAAGCATCACCAATATGCTGCCATCCCGGAATCTCAGTAAATACCAGAAGTCCCAGCTCGTCACACTTGTCAATGAAGTACTGTGACTGTGGATAGTGAGATGTTCTAACTGCATTAAGTCCCAGCTCATACTTCAGAATACGTGCATCATTTTCCTGCATAGACTTTGGCATAGCGTAGCCCACATATGGGTAACTCTGATGACGATTGAGTCCTCTTATCTTCACCTTACGACCATTGAGGAAGAAACCACTTACCTTGAACTGAGCCCTGCGGAAACCAATCTTTGTAAGTCTTTCATCCAGCACCTCGTCGCCAGCGTTATCTGCTCCTTTTTTTATCAGCTCTGTCTTCACTTCATATCTTGCAGGATTATCGATATCCCAGAGAGCAACATCACCAGTTCTTGCAGGAAGATCGTATATAATTCCATCATCACTTCCCAGATCCTGTCTTAGGATTTCCTTAAAATCAGTACCATTTTCACCACAAGGACGAATACTCTGTCTTACAGCAATTCCCTCTGTTGTAAAGCCATTCGGCACATCTAGTCTAATCTGCGAGATAATCTGAGAATTTCCAACTCTCTGAATTCCATCCGCATCGTACTTATCTGCCAGCTTGGTGATAATAAATACATCTTCGATGTGAAGCTTATTCTTGATATCTATATAAACATCCCTATAGATTCCACCATAGGTCATATAATCAATAACAAATCCAAATGGTGGCACATTGAGGGACTCTCTGCTGTCACAGCGTACCGAAATAATGTTGTCCTCACCATACTTCAGGTTCGCAGAAATGTCCGCTGAAAATGCAGTATATCCGCAGTGATGCTCAGCAATCTGAACTCCATTTACAAAGACCACAGCATCATGGGCAACCCCCTCAAAAGTCAGGATTACAGCCTTTCCCTCCCAATCCTTAGGAGCATTCAGAACCTTCTTGTACCCACTTACCATCTGGTAATCATTTTCATCACAGTAATGATATGGCAGTTCCTTTACCGTATGAGGTATACGCACCTCCGGCAGACTTCTGTCATACTTATCTTCAACCAGCATATAGTCTTCAAACTTTTCACTAAATCTCCAACCATCATTTAAATAAATTCTTGATCCCATAGTAACCGTAAAACCTCCTTCTAGATATACACTCTACATTACAACTATTATATCCACCTCTTAATTTTTTCTCTTATTCTTAATCCCCAATTATCCTTATAAATTTTTTTAGTTTTCTCTAGTTCAAATTCATCTTTAGCACTATATTATTAGTACTGTATTATTCCATCTACGAGTATCTCCACAACATCATCCAGCCCTTCCTGGTAACTTATCTTGTTCTCAATCAGAATATCCCTCTTGAAGAACTGCTCCAGTGAAGCCTCCAGCATCATCTTCAGGATTGGAATTCTTATCGGCCGTATCACCCCTTCACTGATTCCCTGCTGTATTAGATCAATAGTCATCTCCCATCCATTTTCAAGTCTTTCCTCAACCTTTGTATACACCGCAGGAAAATGGTCCTTCAAAACATACAGCTGTCTCAGATCCAGTTCTTTGTAACTTACTGGCAGAACACCGAGAATTCTACGAACCTTTTCAACCGTGTCCATCTCCGTGTCCTCATAGATAAGAAGTTCCTCTTCCTTAATTCCATCGAAGAGATAATCCACCAGCGACAGGAGCATCTCCTCTTTGTTCTTAAATACCGTATATATAGTTTTCTTACTTATTCCAAGGTTATGTGCTATATCATCCATTGTAAATTTCATACCCTTGTAGTTAAAAACCTGAAGTGTTCCTTCAAGAATTTGTTCCCTTAATTCCATACTATAAACCCTTTAAAAAAATAAAAACAAAATCAACTTTAATATCATTATTAATATCATAATTCGGCAATATTCCGGAAACCAGTTTTAAAACACCAGTTTCCTTAAATATATCATATTCAAAAGGTAAAATCAAGAAACTTATTTTTTATTTTTAGTTTCCGTTTCCTATTTTTAGTTATATCATTTTTCCTGTTTTTTTATAGAATTTTTTCCATTTTTTTATGAGTATCTCACCTATAAAAAATGAATAAATTTTTAACCCGCACAAAATGTTAAATACTCCGCAATTTATGAAAAGTATTCCTAAAAAACTCATGCTATTATATTTACTGGGTTTGAGGGAAAAAATTATATTCGAGGTTACAAATGAAACTAGCACTTTTTACAGGTGACAGTATTCAGTCCTACGAAAGTGGATTAATCAAAGAAATTAGCAGAGAGGCGAAGGAGAAGGGCTATCAGCTTGACATCTTCGCCAATTGTTGTGTTCCATCAGGTGATTATCTCCATATCGAAGGACTAAAGAAAGTCTTCTATCTCACCAATCTATCTAACTATGACGGCATCATTACCGCCGACGATACACTCCATAATTATGAAATGAATAAAGACCTGAGGAAGTATCTGAAGAAAGCTAAATGCCCTGTTGTCTGCATTAGAAATTCTGTTGATGGCTGCTTTAATATCATCTTTGATGACAGGCATGAAATATACAACATGACGCGCCACATCATCCATGATCATGGATGCAGGGACATTGGTTTCGTAACAGGTACATTTGACCTGGATGATACTACCAACAGACTGTCTGGATTTATGGATGCTATGCTGGAAGCCGGTCTCATCATTAACGAAGAGGAAGACATCTTCCACGGCAATTACTGGTCCAACCAGGGAGATGAGACTGCTGAGTTCTTTCAGAACAGAGCGAAGGGAATGCCAGAGGCAATCATCTGTTCCAACGATTACATGGCCATCGCTCTTATTGATTCTCTGAAGAAAAAAGGCATCAAGTGTCCAGAGGATGTAATCGTAACCGGTCTAGATAACATACCTGAAAGTAACGAGAACATCCCAATGCTCACCACCATCGACTTTGATATAAAGGAAATGGTTTCTGCAGCAATTGATGTTATCGAGAACTATAACAAAAATCCAGAAAGCATAACAACAACTAAGAAACTGATTCCAGGCAGGTGCATCTACCGCTCCAGCTGCGGATGTATGAATATAAATGATGTACTTGTGCAGAACTATGAAATGATGCGCGACATCATAACTGAGGAGTTCAGTAATGCTATACAGTGTGTTAACATGAATATGGATTTTGGCAGCGTTCTGGATACTGAGGAATGTATTCTCCGCGCTCTTCAGCTTCTAAGAAATACTGGCAGATATGGTCATATATATGCTGTTCTGAAGAACCGCCTCTACGCAGAGGTTACTTATGATTATAATAATCAAAAAGATTCTCAGATAAGTTCTTCAACAAGTTATCAGGGCAAGGTGCGACTTATTCCAGATACCGAAGAAGGACTCGATGTTACCAAGGACTATCCTATCTCAAAGAGCCGAAACGATGAGCTCTCTGGAAAAACAAATGTATTCTACCCTATCAACTGTCAGGATGAGCTCTATGGATACTTTGTTATCCAGCTTAAAGACACTGATAATAACGGTAAAGAAATAGAAAGATACTTTGATGTTGTAACTGCACAGCTCCTTATCGTAGTTGGTAATACACTCAAGAAACTGGAGCTCCTATCTCTTCAGGGAGAACTTGAGGATATAAAGAAGCTTTATCAGCAGGATCCTCTCACAGGGCTCTACAACAGACGAGGCTTCGAAAACAGTCTCAGGCACCTATATCAGTCAGAGGAAGGTGATGTCAATCTGGCAGACGAATATCGTGTCATCATCTCCAGCATAGATGTGGACGGACTAAAATATATCAATGACAACTTTGGTCATTACGAGGGTGACCGCGCTATAAAAGCCGTAGCAGAATGTCTGCAGGAGGTACTAAAGGAAAATGAGTTTGCTGCCAGAATCGGTGGTGATGAATTCTCCGCCACTATCCTGCTAACACATGGAGAAAAGAAGAATACCTTTAGAGACAAACTCTATGCTGCAGTAAAACAAAAAGCCTCCCGCTTTACCAAGTACACCTTCGGCGTAAGCGTAGGCCTTGCCGAAGTCAAGTCCTACCGAATGATACTTGAAGGCATGAAGGAAGCTGACGAAGACATGTATAAACAGAAACGACTGCATCACGAGCAAAATCCAAACTTCTAACTGCTTTATCAAAAGATTTCTATAAAACAAAAAAGGGTCTGATACATATCATATAACATATTTTTTGTATCGACCCTTATTTTTGTTTGCTATTCAGTTTTATTTTTTGTTTTTTATTTCTTATTTTTTATCTTGGACTCTTTTCCACAATTCTGGCACAGGTAAACCATAACACCCATTTTCCCTGCAAGTCCGCCTGCTTCTTTTACAGGCTCAATTCTGTTAGATCCACACTTTGGACATTTAATAAGTGCTGCCATATTCGTCCCTCCATTTTCTTACTACTATAACATAACAAATACCTTTTTACTTTTTACTTTTTTTATTCAATATTTTTAAAAATATCTAAGATCAGTTTCGTAACCCCAATTATTATTAACTAATCTCTAATTAAATGCTAACATAAGATTTACATAATGTCCACTTAATTCTGTAAATTCACAAAACATTCTAAACTTCATAGAAACCACTTAGCATACGATCCTCAAAGTCAGCCTTAGGAAGTGGCCTGTCATAGAGGAATCCCTGCGCATAGTTACAGTTATTCTCGCGAAGTATACTCAGCTGATCCTCAGTTTCAACACCTTCTACTATACACTCAATTCCCATCTCACAGGTCATTGAGATAACATGCTTGAACATAACCTTATTCACTTCACTTGCCTCATCGCCTTCAACAGGCAGGAAGCTTCTGTCCACCTTGATAACATTCCATGGAAGCTCCTTGATAAGATTAAGTGAAGAATATCCTACTCCAAAGTCGTCCACTGATGTAAAAATACCTACACTCTGAAGTCCGGTAACTACTCTCTTTAAATCACTGAAATCAACATCTGTTGTGGTCTCAGTCAGTTCTACCTCTATACAGCTGTGAGGAATATTATGCCTGTCAATAATCTTAAGAAGATTATCCAGAAGATTCACATTTATCAGATGCTTTCTCGAAAGATTAACTGATGTCCTGACAACCTTCTTACCCTGATCCAGCCACCTTCTGATATCCTGACATACATGATCCAGCATATAGAAGTCCAGCTTGCAGATATCATTCGTTTCTTCTAGTACTGGAATAAACTCTCCAGGACTTATCATAGCATCCTCATGGAACCACCTGCAGAGAGCCTCTGCTCCAATAATCTCACCAGTTCTAATATCCACCTTAGGCTGATAATATACCCTGAACTCCTCATTTCTAAGAGCCTCAGGGAAGAGCTGCTGAACCTTCATGGCTCCCTCTTTGTTCTTGATAAGGTCCTTGTTATAAAGAACAATTCTGTCATTTCCACCAGTCTGTGCAGCATGGAAAGCAACGATAACCTTCTCCATGATATCTCCCTGATGTCTTATTACCGCATCCTCAGGTATCCTATATACACCTACACTAGAAGAAATATTAAGACTCTTTCCCTCTGGAACATCATAAAACACAGGTGTTTCTGAAAGATAAGCCAGCACAGATCCCAGCTGTTCCTTACCACATAAACCAATGAAGTTATCTCCACCCATACGGCATAGACAGCCACGGTCGCCGATAATTGAATCTAGTCCATCAAAATGGCGCCTGATAACAAGGTCTCCTGTCTTTCTGCCTAGATCCTGATTAACCAAAGAGAAATGCTTAAGATTATATCTAAAAGCAGCTTTATCATTTAGATCTTTGAGATTCTTCATGATATAACTCTGAAAGCTCTTAAGATTCTTATAGCCTTCATCGTAATATGTCAGTTCTTCAACCATATCTGTGATACGATTCCTGCTGACATATGTGATAACCGTCTTCATAACCAGTGAAACTCTATTTTTTTCCTTTTCCGAAAGTGGTATTTCATCCGGCGACATATATACCCTCATCAAAGCAATCGAACCTATTTTCGACACAGTTCTGTAGGATAATACCTCTTCTCCTTCCTGTCCTGTATCATAGGCACGAAGAATTTCTCCACGATCAGCCAGCTCATCCTGAGTATTCTTATAAAGTCTGGTTTCTGCCAAGCTAAGACGGTGCATTGAAGATATCTCAATAAGTATTTTTTCAATCCTTGCTTTGCTCTCTGGAGTTCTGCCATTATTTATGTCTGTCATAATAGACACAAGCTCTTCGTACAGCTTGTAGAACCTTACTTCCTTCTCATACTCTTTCCTGAGCTCGTCTAAAGACTTCTTATCTGCCAGAGACATTTCATCGCGATTCGTGTCCTTATAATTCTTCTTGTCTTCATACATCGCTTTATCAGCTCGTTCAAAGACATCCTGAACCCTGTTATCTACCTTCTGCCTGAAATTCGACATGCCAAATGCAACAGTTACAAGTCCCTTTTCCAGATGATCCACCTGCATTGCTGCAAACTCTTTAACAAGCCTATCTCGATTCCTATAGTCCTCCCCTTCCAGAAGAACTGCAAATTCATCTCCACCTATCCTGAACACAACGCTGTTTTTAAATGAATCGCCTATCATCTTTGCTGCTTCCTGGATAAATACATCACCGGCACTATGTCCTACTGAATCATTTTTTATCTTCAGTCCGTTAAGGTCACAAACAATTATGGAAAACCTGGTAATCCTCCCCTCAGCTATTTCATTATCTAGTCTCATTTCCATCTGGGCATAACATCTCTTGTTCTTAAGTCCGGTAAGTGGGTCATGATTAGCCATATCCATAGCTGTTCCCAGTGCTTCCTCGTACTCAAGTTCCATCTTTCTGGCTGAGTCAATATTTGCAACTGCAACAATGATGTGTTCAGAATCCTCCTTTGGACTTATTGCAAAAAGTGTTACATACTGTGGCCTGCCATCCAGAATCAGCCTGTAATTTATCAGATATTTTCCTGTCTCCTTCAATACTTTTAAGAGATTCTCCTTCTTCATGGCAACAGCCATCATTGGATAATCCTCTGGAAAGATATCTCTCTTCATATTTTCCTGAGTTTCCTTGAAGAAATCCGTCCCTTTTGTTCCTATGTCCAGCTTTTGATAAACTTCACTGGAGCTGTATTCAATATAATCATCATTATTTATGTTAACCTGATAGATTACCTCATATCTCTTTGCAAGAGCCATAGCAATCTCATCAAACGCCTGACTTTCAGCCTTTATTGCCTCTTCTCTTCTAACCTGAGCATCTATGTTGGTTACTCCCATAACAAGATGTTTTTCGTCATTTTTAGGACGAACTACCATCATAGAAACATAGCGTGACTCACCACCCAGCTGCTGGCGATAGTTCATGGTAACTACGCCCTCCTGAGCTATGATTTTTAAGAGATGATCTTTTTTCAAAATACGAAGAACTCTTGCTTTATCATCGTTATGAATATATTTTTTTATATCCTCCGAAGCATCCTTGAAGAAATCGTTTCCCTTCTTGGTAGTTCCAAGCTTGGCATACTGTTCACTGGAGCTGTACTGGGTATAATTATTTGTATCGATATCAATATAATATATAACCTCATAACGACTGGCCAGGGCTCCTGCTATATGAGAATAGGTCTCTGAATCCTCTTCCTGTCTCTTCTGTTCATCAATATTTCGAACACCTATTACAATATGGTCATCATCATTTTCCTGTTTAAATGCAATTAGATTCAGATACTGCATCCTACCATCCAGAAACTGTCTGTAAACGAGTGAGTACTCCTGGGATTTTTCCAGCTTGGAGATAATATTATCTTTATCAAGCTCCCGTACCAGTATTTCTCTATCTTCTTCATAAATATGTACCTGAATATCACGTTTAACCTTCTCAAAGAAGTCCTCACCACCATTATCAATTCCTAGCTCAGAATAGCTTTGACTTGAGTAATACTCAGTATATAATCCTGTATTAATATCAATGTAATAGATTGCCTCAAACATTCCAGCAAGAGACTTGGCGATTTCAGAATATATCCTATATTGTTCCTTGTCCTTCAGTTCTCTTCGCATCTGCTCATCAACATTCTGGACACCTATAATAATATCCTCATCATTCTTCCTGATAGACTTAAGGAAATAATACTGTGGTTCACCATCAATTACCAATCTATAATTAAGAGCAAAGGACTTACCTTTTTCCAATGCTCCCATAACTCTTTTCTTTTCAAAGGTCTTAAGGAACTTCTCCTGATCATCAGGATATACTAGCCTTCTGCAATTAATAATTGTATCGGCATAAAAATTCTCACCCTTAGAAACTATTTTCAAAACATCTTCCTGACTTTCCTCATTACCAGAAGTTGTAGCATACTCAATATAGCTGTCATCTGAAGAGTTTATAACATATATAGTTTCATAATCCTTTGCCAGAGCAAGTGCAAGTTCGTAAAATGAAGACTCTCTTTTTTTCTCTGTCATCTAACCCCCTCCAATCTTTATTCAAGGCTGGATGTTTTACCTCTATTAATTCATGAGGTTCCACAATATTTTATATATACCTAATATTATAAAGTATTAAGAGATATAATACCATTAGAAAACGTCAAAAATTTAAAAAATGTAAGCTGATATAAAAAGCTGCATCTACCATTCATCAGTAAATGCAGCTTTTATAATCTTTATTATATCAAATTATTTAAACTTGTTTTTCTAAGTACTTTATTTCTTCTCAGAATAATGATGAGCCTCTTCAAGCATCATTGACTTAACCTTCATCAGGCGAACCTGAGTGCTTCGCTCATTCTCATCCAGCTTCATGGTTATGTACTTAATGCTCTCCTGTGTCTCTGGAATGATAACATGCTCCAGAGCATTAACTCTTCTTCTTGTCTTCTCTATCTCTGCAGCCATAAGCTGACAAGACTTTTCAACCTCAGCAAGCTTAAGCATATCTGGGAATACTGCAGCAAGTGAATCAACTGCTCCATCTAGATCACCAGATGTAAATGCGAATCCATAGGAATAGATATCATTTTCATCAGGTGTACGAGTCTTGAAATCAAATACCGGGATATCTACACTCATTACATTCTTCTTGTCCTGAATAAGTGATACCTCCTGCTTTGGTGCCATAAGTGCTGTACGAAGAGTCTGTTCGGACATACCGGCCTTGGCAAGAACGAAGTTCTTGTTAGCTGCTTCAATGCCCTTCTCCACCTTCTCACGAAGCTCCATGTTCACCTTTACAAGCTCAAGAAATTCACGCATCAGCTCGTCTCGCTTGTCCTTCAGGAGACGGTGACCCTTAACGGCAGTATTCAGTTTTTTCTTGAGACGCGTAAGTTCCATTCGCGTTGGAATTACTGTTTGTGTTGCCATTGTACACCTCTTAATGTGTTTT
>CACZRU010000323.1 GCA_902783605.1 uncultured Lachnospiraceae bacterium | reverse complement strand
TTGATAATGCATCTAAATATGCTGATGAAGGCAGCACTTTGAAGGTGAAGATTGAAAAAGGGAAGATCACATTTTCAAATAAAGCAACTAATCTTAATGAAGAAGATATGAAGTGGATAGCTGATCCATTTTCCAAGAAAGATAAAGCCAGAAGTGGCAAGCAGGGTTCGGGTATAGGGTTGACTATAGTGAAGAATATATTCGAGATGCATGGATGGAAGATGAAGATGAAGCTTGTTGAGGATAGATTTGTAGTAGAAATCAGGACTCGGTAAAGCTTCAGTTAAATATTGAAAAAACAAGTAAGAAAAATATAAAGAGTGTCTTGATAAGCATTTAGGTCAAGGCATTCTTTTTTATTGGTATATAACGGACGGTTTAATATTGGAATGTATTTTCTTTGTTGTTATAATAAACATGACATATAGATGTCGTGTTAGAGCTGGTATGATACATATGGAGCGTAAGATATATGAAGTGTGAGATATATGGAGTGTGGCGCGTATGAAGATAGACAGACTTATTGGGATACTGTCCGTGCTGCTGCAGGAAGAAAAGACAACGGCGCCAGAGCTGGCGGAGCGGTTTGAGGTATCGCGAAGGACGATAAATAGAGATATAGAGGATCTGTGCAAGGCGGGGATTCCTATACAGACTACTCAGGGTACTGGTGGTGGTATTAGTATCATGAGTGGATACCGGATGGACAGGACTATCCTAACCTCGAAGGATATGCAGATGATTCTAGCGGGACTCCGAAGTCTGGACAGTGTGAGTGGCAGTGGTTACTATGGACAGCTTATGGAGAAGATTCAAGCAGGTTCTTCTGAGTTTATTAGTGGCAGAGATTCAATACTGATCGATTTGTCGTCATGGTACGGGGAGACCCTGGCTCCAAAGATAGAAATCCTGCAGGATGCGATTGGGGAAAGACATTTGGTTAAATTCAGATATTATGCCCCATCAGGAGAAAGTAATAGAACGGTTGAACCATATTATCTGATATTTCGGTGGTCAAGCTGGTATTTGTGGGGCTGGTGTCTGAAAAAGAAAGACTTCAGGCTATTCAAACTCAGTCGCATGGACAAAGTTCAAAAAACAGAAAAATGCTTTGAATGCAGGGAAGTGAGCGCTCCTGATCTATCAAATGAAAAGCTTTTCCCAGGGGAGATTAAAGTGAAAGCACTATTTGAACCAGATCAGAAGTGGCGGCTGGTTGAAGAGTTTGGTCCTTCATGTTTTATAGAGCAGGATGATGGAAAACTACTTTTTACTGCAGATTATACGGACATGGATAATCTGATCAACTGGCTATTAACATTTGGAGATAAGGCCGAATTGCTTGAACCGAAGGAGGCGAGAGAAAGACTTGCTAGTATGGTGAAGAATATGGCAAATATTTATAAGGAGGATATGGATTGATTTATGATGAATAGACCGGAATTTGATGATATAAAAGACTATGATGAGTTTTGCAAATATTATTGGTATCGTGATGAACTGATAAAGATATGCAGGTCGCATGGTCTTAAGGCTCCCAGTGGGAAGATAGAACTGAATAAAGTGATTGAAGCGTATTTCTCTGGAGAGAAGATATTGCCAGAGAAGCCAAAGCAGAGAAAATCAAATAAGGCAACAAATAATACTACAAAGACAGTTAGGGAACTGACTCTGGATACTGGTCTTATCGAGTGTGGATTTACATTTGGCAACAGGTTTCGTGAGTTTTTCGCAAAAGAGACGGGAGTGAGTCCATTTAAGTTTAATGTAGATATGGTTGCCACTGCCAAGGCCGTTAAGGAAAATGGGGATGAAGCATTTACTCTTGGAGACTTGCTGGATATTTATTACGGAAAGAAAACCTATGCGGTATATGATAAGTCTGCCCTTCAGTGGAATAAATTCGTTAAGGACTTCTTTGCTGACGAGGCTACAAAAGTGTTCAGCCAGAGGATGAAAGCGGTGGCTTCTCTTTGGAAAATTGTCAGAGAATCGGATATTAAAAAGGAATATTCCCATGAACTTTTGGAAGAATATAAATCTGAAATTCAGTGAGGGATAAATCTGTCTTCAAGAATTTGCAGATGTTTAATCTCATAATAACTAGAAAAAGAATTGTCTGTTTTTGGACAATTCTATTTCTGGTTAAATATTATCTTGCAATGTATGGACAAGATGAGGAAGAATATTATATGACACCGAGAGAGAAGGAGGTATTTATATGGCAACATATGTAATCTCAGATATTCATGGTCAATATGATATGTTCATGGAAGTGCTTGATAAGATTAATCTAAAAGAATCAGATACACTTTATATTTTAGGGGATGTGCTGGATAGAGGACCGCATCCTATAAAAACACTGAGAAAACTTATGGAAATGGAAAATGTTATATGTATTGTTGGAAATCATGAGTTGATGTCTATAGAATGCCTGGAATTCCTGATGAAAGAAGTAACGGATATGTCTCTAGAGGAATTGGATGATGAAATGTTGGATAATCTGTTGACATGGCAAGAAAACGGAAGCAAGACAACTATTGAAGAGTTCAGTCAATTGGATCAAGAAACGAAACAGGATGTGCTGGATTATATAAAGGAATTTCTGGTATATGAACAAATAACTGTTAATGATCAGGAGTATCTTTTGGTTCATGCTGGCTTAGGAAATTATTCGCCGGAAAAAGATATAGAAGATTACTCTCTCCATGATCTGATATGGGCGAGAGCGGATTATGATACAAGGTACTTTGAGGATACGATTGTTGTAACGGGGCATACACCGACACAGTATATTGAAGGTAATTCTAAGCCTGGGTATATTTACCGGAAAAACAATCATATAGCAATTGATTGTGGTGCAAGTGTTCCTGGAGGAAGACTTGCCACCATATGCTTAGATACCGGAGAAGAATACTATTCCACTCCGGTATCCATATGAAAGAGAGATAAAATTATACTTACTCGGTTCTAAGTCTGTCTACTACACTTTTTTTTCTGAGTCTTCTGTATGCAAGTGTTGGTATAATAAGAACAATAATTAATATTACAGGAAGACATATAACGAGTGATGTCAGGCTGAAATGCCATGAAAACATTGGAAGATTGTTAACGAAAGTCTTCACAGCGGTTACATTTAAAATGATGGACAAGAATACTGTTAGTATAGATGTATAAACAAAGTATCGCATGCCGTCATTTCTGAGGCTCTTTTTTTGTTGTTTTATCGTCATTCCAACTGCTTCAAGCATAGCAAGTTCACGGCTTCTTGAGATGATGGTTGCAATCATGGTGTTACCGAAGTTCATAATACCGATTATACCGAGAATTGCAGCTATAATGACTCCAGCTATTGCAAAAAGTTGTCCAAAGGCTTTGTTGTCTTCTATTACACTCTGTTTTGAAGTGTAGCTGAGATCTGTATTATTGGTATAGTTTTTAATCCATTCTTCGAAAGCTGTTTCTTTTGCATCATCAACATCAACAAGTGTACGCATTGGACTACATTCACCGAAAACTGACAGATACTCGGATTCAGGAAGAATAAAGTTTGCGTCGATTGCATGATATTCTTGAAACTCAATATTCATAGGTATATCTGCCACAGCATAGACAATATATTCTTTACTTTCTATTTCAACCTTATCTCCTGGATTAACAATGTTAAGAAATCCATCATTTGCGTACTGCCATCTTTCGGAAATAACATAGCTTCCTGAATTAAATTTGTTCCAGTCAATGCTTGTAGTTCCGTCCATAGTTTTTACATCATATAATTTTTGAGTGACAAGCTCACCCATACCATATGTGTTGCCTTCGAGAGTGCGTTTACTGTCTAGTTCTCTTAGATAGTCATTAAGTGAGTACCCCTCATCAGTGTAGAAGCATTCAATCTGCATCTTTACTATCTCATCTGAGAAGAAGTTGTTTTTTATATCATCCCAGACTTCAGGAGAAAACTTGTACTCTCCGCTAGTATGATATAAGTTACCGATGCTTTCAACTCCCTCCTGCTTGTTCAGTTCATTAAGGAAGGTACTATCCACAGCAGTTAAATTTTTCTCTGTTGCTGATGGATTATCAAGAAGCTCATACTGAATACAGAAGTCGCTAGTTATATAATCGTCTACATAAGCATCTAAACTGAAACTGTTTATGAGTGTATATGCACTGTTAAGTAGTACAAGGGAAAGGGTGAGAGAAAGTACTACTACAAAGGTTCTCTTTTTAGGCTTTCCATTTTTCTTGAATTTTCCTGTATATCGAGCAGCCTCAACTGGAGATATCTTAGATACCTTTCTGCATGGTTTTCTTGCGCTTATAGAAACTGTGAGATAGGAAAAAACTGTTGTGAAGAGTATTATCCAAATACTCATATGAACATGACCTTTGTTTAGACCAACTGTATTGATGAAGTTACCGATCATTGGAAGAAGGTAACCACCAATTCCGCAACCGATTAGAAGTCCGATAGGTATAGCGATGAGACATATTCGTTTTGTTCTCTGCTTTACCATATATCGAATCTGTTTTCCTGATGTTCCGATGGTTTTAAGAAGTCCATATTCTTTCATATCGGATATTAAATTTAGATCGAAGATGTTATAGATGATAAGATAGCCAGACAGCATAAAGATAACTATTGCAACTGCACATACAATTGTTGCAACTGGATCAATGTAATTACACTGTCCCATGGATGACTG
>CACZRU010000322.1 GCA_902783605.1 uncultured Lachnospiraceae bacterium | reverse complement strand
TATGTGTATAAGGAGACGATTTCTGAACCGGTTATTGGTTTTGGGCATTTTGAACCACTTCGTCATTATGCTGAGGTGCAGATTCTTATGGAGCCTCTTCCTAGGGGCGGAGGAATCGAGATTGCCAGTGATCTCAGTGTAAATGAATTGGATATCAACTGGCAGAAGACTATTCTGTCTACGATTTCAGAGCATCTTCCATTAGGTGTTCTGACTGGTTCTGCTTTGACTGATATAAGATTTACACTTGTGGCAGGACGGGCTCATCTAAAACATACGGACAGCCAGGACTTCCGTGAGGCGGTAAGAAGGGCTATTCGGCAGGGGCTTATGAAGGCGAAGAATATACTTCTGGAACCTCAGTATGAATTTGTAATTACACTTCCTTCGGAATGCGTTGGCCGTGCGATGACGGATATTACCCAGATGGGTGGAGAATGTATCCTGGCAGAGGAGGGGGTTCTTACAGGAAAGGCCCCTGCAAGATGTGTAATCAATTATCAGACTAAGCTTACTGAATTTAGTTCAGGAAGAGGAAGTATGGAACTGAAGCTGACAGGTTATACAGATATGCCAGAAGATGTGGCTGAGGAGGTTTTGGAGAATTCAGGATATGATCCGGAAAATGATAAGGATAACCTGTCTGGCAGTGTATTTATCAGTCATGGAGCAGGTTACTATGTTCCTTGGTTTGAATGTGAAGAATTGATGCATCTTCCTAGCAGGGAAGAAGATTATTTTGAAATAGAGGCTGAGTCAGATGAGGAAAGACTGGAGCGAGAGGCTGAAACAGCAAGGCTGAGAGCTGAAAGGCTGGGGAAAGCTGGTTCTGTTGAATCTAGACTTGAGGCGATAGGTACGGATGAAATCGATTCAATCCTCAGGAGTGCAACTCATTCAAATGAGGGCAAAGAAAATAGGCATACAAAGAGAGTATATCTCAGCAGGAGTACTGTACAAGCCGAAAATCGGGCGAACTATTCCAAACGAAGTGCAGAGGATATTACTTCAAAAACAGATGATAATGGTTCAGAAAAAAATACAGATAAATATGCCAGAAAACAAGAAAACAAATCAAAAAATAAATCAGATCAAAAAAAGAAATACCTTCTTGTGGATGGATACAATATTATTCATGCATGGAATGATCTGAAGGACCTTCTGGCAGATGAAGGTGCATCACGGGAGCAGCAGTCGCTGGACCTCGAGTCAGCCAGATTTAAGCTTCTGGATATCATGTCTGAATACAGGGTGCTGAAGGATACTGAAATAATTGTTGTATATGATGCATATAAGATCAGAGGACATGTGACGGAGAAGATGGATTACCTTGGGGTGCATGTCGTATATACAAAGGAAGCAGAAACTGCCGACCAGTATATCGCCCGCTTCACTCTTGAAAACTCTAAAAATCTGGACATTACTGTTGCAACTTCGGATGGACTTATACAGCTTATTATCCGTGGTGAGAATTCAAAGCTTATGACAGCCCGTGAACTGGAGCATGATGTAAAGAGACTGAGAGAGGATGTTATGAATTTATGATAAAAGTAGATCTTATTACTGGATTTCTAGGTTCTGGAAAAACTACATTTATAAAAGAATACGCCAGTTATCTTGTGAGAAGGGGAGAAAATGTCGCTATTATCGTAAATGATTACGGCGCTATAAATGTGGACCGTCTCCTTCTTGGGGATGCACTGGGGGACAGCTGTCACCTGGAAATGGTGATTGGAGGAGATGCAGACTGCACAAGGAGAAGGCTTAAGACTAAGCTGATTGCCATGGCTATGATCGGATACACATACGTGATTGTTGAACCTTCAGGAATTTTTGATGTGGATGATTTTCTTGATATGCTTTACGAAGAACCATTGGAGAGATGGTATGAGATGGGAAGTATTATATCTCTGGTGGATGCGGATATCGATAGGACTATGTCTGATGAGGCTAGATATATTATGACTTCTGAGGTGGCAAAGGCAGGAACAGTGGTGCTAAGCAAAGTAAATTCTAATATAAATCAAAGCCAAATTGAATCAGTAAAAAACGATGTCCTTTCATATATAAATGAAAGTCTTGATTTATACAAATGTAGTCGCCATGTTGATGATTTATATATCTGGAAGCTGGGGCAGATAAGTGATGAAGATTTTGATCGAATCTCACACAGCAGATATACTTCTGGAGAAATGGTAAAGCTTGCGGGGATTATAAAACAAAGTGAAGATCATGAGACTGGCTCGAATTCAAGTCATTTTGATTCGCTATTTTTCTTTCATGTTAAGACAGATATTTCTAAAATCAAAGAAACTATATCTCAAATTTTCATGGATTCATCAGCTGGAAACGTGGTGAGACTTAAGGGCTTTATTCAGGAGGATAATGGAAATTGGCTTGAGGTAAATGCCACAAAGTTTAAAGTCAATATTGAACCAATCTCCACGGGGCAGGAGCTTTTTATTGTGATAGGAGAAAATCTGGATGAGAAAGTAATTGGAGGATATTGGGACTCCTATCGAAATGGATTATAATTAGTTGCCTGAAACGGCATTTGACTTGTTATGTTAAGTTGATTCATTTATAATATAAGTACCTGTGGAGTATAATAGTTTAGCATTATTGGGGATTTGTTAAACGAGAGAGGGAGTTACATATGGGAGCAACATCAGGGTTATATTTTGATGATTATTCTCCTGTAGGAGATATTTTAGTCGTAGCGCTTTGTGCCGTTATGATTATTTTACTTGCGGCTTCATATGTAAATAAGACAAAAGCATTTCGTTTATTTATCACGATGATAGTGCTTCTTTTCATGGGAGCTATCACGGATCTGATATATCATGATGCATATCTTCGCATTACGAATGGTAATTATACACTTATCTATGTGTTGAGGGTATTCTATCATGCGTTTCTTTTTTCCTTATTATTCTTATTTGTTCTTTATGTCATAGAACTTCAGCGGCATGTAATAAGTGTCAGGGTTCCGGTTATTCTTCTGTCGTCCATAATTTATCTTACTGTGATTGGAACAGATATTATTACTACAATTAATGGAACAGGCTTTAAACTTAAAGCAGATGGCACAGAAATATCAGGAATAAATATATTTCTGGTAGGATATCTTGCATTTGTTGTGTTGCTTGTAATTTTGATGATCGTGTTTAGAAATAGATTGTTTAAACGTGTAATGGTAGGTTTTTACGGAACTATGGCAATGTCATTTCTCGTTCTTTACAATCAGGGACGACATGGTCAGTCTTCGTTCACGGCTGCAACATTTTTATTCCCTATGTTTGCAATGCTATACTTTATTCACTCCACTCCGTATGATGTGGAGCTTGGTGCCATAGATGCCAAGGCACTTAATGATATGGTTAGATATAATTATGACAGGAAGAGTCAGCTTATCTTTATGAGTCTATATCTTCCGGACTTTGATTCGGAAGGAAAAACTATTCCAGCTGAAATGCAGGCAGTAATCAGGAGGTTTGCATCCTCATTTTTCAATGGTGGAATTCTGTTTCAGATTAATAATGGTCATGTAATCTTAATGGCAAAGAAGATTTATAATCCAGATTATGAAAATAAAGTAAATAAGCTCATAAATGCATTTTATGATGAATATGAAAGATTTAAGTATGATTATAAAATTGTTGTTGGCGAGTCCATAGATGAGATAAGCAGGAAGAATGAGTATGTCAGCTTCATCAATAACATACACAGGAATATGGAAATGAATTCGATTCATATGGTGGAGTATGATGATGTTACTCAGTTCAACAGATATGAATATATACTTGAAGAGCTAGGTGATATTTACAGAAGACATGACCTGAGGGATTCCAGGGTTCTTGCATACTGTCAGCCGGTGTTTAATATTAAGAAGCAGAAGTATGACACTGCTGAAGCGCTGATGAGACTCAAGCTTCCGGAGACGGGGCTTGTTTTCCCAGATCAGTTTATTCCACTTGCGGAGGAACATGGATATATTCATGTGCTGACGGAGATAATTCTTCAAAAAACCTGTGATGAGATAAGACACCTTCTGAGTGAGGGATACGAGGTTAAGAGAATATCCATAAATGTTTCAACACTTGAACTTCGTGATGAGAGTTTTATCGATGACATAGAGCGGATAATTAAGGAAAGCGGTATTCCTGATAATAAGGTTGCCATAGAGATTACTGAATCTCAGAGTGAGAGTGACTTCCTTATTATGAAGAAAACCATAAATGCACTTAAAGATAGGGGAATCAAATTTTATCTTGATGATTTCGGTACAGGATATTCAAATATGGAAAGAATCATGGAGATACCATTTGATATTATCAAATTTGACAGGTCTCTTGTGATTGCCAGTGATTCAAATGAAAAATCAGAAAAGATGGTGGAAAGTCTTGCTGATATGTTTTCAAAACTGGATTATTCAGTTTTGTACGAGGGTGTGGAAAATGCTTCAGATGAGGAGAGGTGTATCAGGATGTCAGCATCTTACCTTCAAGGATATAAGTATTCTCGCCCAGTACCGATTATAGAACTTCAGAACTTCTTTTCTAAAATAGACAGTTAAGTGCGAATGGATTAGGTCCATGCTGCACATATTGAAAGAACAGGGAGATATAAAATGGCAAAATATATAATGGCACTGGATGCCGGGACTACAAGTAACAGGGCAATACTTTTCAATCATGAAGGGAAAATCGTGTCAGTTGCCCAAAGAGAATTTACGCAGATTTATCCACAACCAGGCTGGGTAGAGCATGATGCAAATGAAATCTGGTCCACCATGCTCGGAGTAGCCGTGGAGACTATAGCCAAGGCAGGAGTTGCGGCTGAGGATGTGGCCGGAATTGGTATTACAAACCAGAGAGAGACGACAATAGTCTGGGATAAGGAGACGGGAGAGCCAGTATATAACGCGATTGTGTGGCAGTGCCGCAGAACCTCAGAATATTGTGACAGTCTTAAGGCTAAGGGGCTGGAGGATACTATAAGACAGAAGACAGGTCTTGTGATTGATGCGTATTTTTCTGCAACAAAGCTTCGTTGGATACTTGAAAATGTTGAGGGGGTAAAAGAGAGAGCGGAAAAGGGTGAACTGCTTTTCGGAACAGTGGATACATGGCTTATCTGGAAGCTTACGCATGGCAGGGTTCATGTGACGGATTATTCAAATGCGTCACGAACCATGATGTATAACATAAATGAACTTAAATGGGATGAGGAAATCCTAGCTGAACTGGGGATTCCTGCTTCAATGCTTCCTGAGGTAAAAGACAGCAGTTGTGTATATGGAAAGGCCAGCAAGCACATCCTGGGTAGAGAGATACCGATTGCTGGAATTGCAGGTGATCAGCAGGCGGCGCTTTTTGGACAGCAGTGCTGGGAGAAAGGAAATGCTAAGAATACCTATGGCACAGGCTGTTTCCTTCTGATGAATACAGGAGACAGTCCGGTATTTTCGAAAAATGGACTGGTAACAACTCTTGCCTGGGGAATTGATGGAAAGGTTACATATGCGCTTGAGGGTTCTGTTTTTATAGCTGGAGCGTCAGTTCAGTGGCTTCGTGATGAGATGCGTCTTATCGACAGCGCAGAGGACTCAGAGTATATGGCGACTAAAGTAAAGGATACCAATGGATGTTATGTGGTTCCTGCATTTACAGGTCTGGGGGCTCCTTACTGGAATCAGTATGCAAGGGGGACGATTGTAGGAATAACCCGTGGTGTAAATAAGTATCATATCATCAGGGCTACCCTTGAATCTATTGCATATGAGACCAGCGATGTTTTGTCTGCAATGGAAAAGGACTCTGGAGTAAGACTTAATGAGCTAAAGGTTGATGGCGGTGCATCTGCAAATAACTTCCTGATGCAGACACAGGCTGATATTATAAATGCAACAGTTGTTCGTCCAAGCTGTCTTGAAAGTACAGCAATGGGGGCTGCTTTTCTTGCGGGGCTGGCTGTGGGATATTGGAATTCAAGGGACGAATTAAGAACAGTTATAAGTATAGATAGAATATATAAACCGGAAATATCAGAAGAAGAGAGAAAGACAAGGCTGTCCGGATGGCAGAAAGCAGTTGGAAGAAGCTTTGACTGGGTTGAATCATAAAGAATCTTTAGGAGATTGTATGAGTTTATTCAATAAAAAAGATAAAGAGATAGAAGCAGTCATTAATCAGATCCGAGTGGATCTTAGTAATAACTATAAGGATAATGCTGTAGAGAATATTAAAAAGCTGGAAACTCTCCTTGAGGAAAAAAAGTCCAGTGGAAAAATAAAAGAAAAAGCAGCTTCTGAATATCAGGAGCTGCTGGAGCATTTTAAGAATGATGTTGCAAATTTTAAGAGAACATACTAACTAATTAGGGCATTTTCCACGGATGATCCAGTCAATTATTCTGTCGCAGGCGTGGGTGTCCGTGAATTCAAAGTTATTCTCAATATATTCTTCAACTTTTTTGTATTCAAAGTCCTTCGTATTAATAGCGTTGATCAAATCATCAAAGGTTTCTACGATTTTACCAGGAACATTGGTTCGGTAATCTCTGTGGAAGCCTCTTTCTTTTGTATATTCATCAATGTCAAATGCATAGAAAAGCATTGGTTTTTTCATGAGTGAGAACTCATATATATTTGAAGAATAATCCGTTATCAGCAGGTCGGTTATATAGAATAAGTCGTTTATGTTCGGATATTTCACTAAGTCAATCATCCTGTCCTTATATTCTTCTGGAATTGGAACAGGCTCTTCGACAAATGGATGCATTTTGAAAATGATTACGGAATCAGTTGCTTCACATAGTTTATAAAGTCTGTCCATATCCATTCTATCGTATGGATAGTAGGCATGGCGCTTGTTCTCACCACGATAGGTTGGAGCGAACAGTATAATGTTATCTCGTTTTTTTAGATCCTTGTCATTGCTTGGTTTACATAAAATTGGATAATCCTTAAGGAGTTTTTCCTTTGTCTTCTTCATATATTCCGGGTCCAGATATTCATCCAGTCTAGGCATTCCTGTTGGAAGAACCATTTCATCGTTTATGCCCCATACCTCAGAGAAAAAATGACGGATTTTCTTTGAACCTGCTATACCGTAGTTGTACTGTCTGTGACCGGATTTTGGAGCGGGACTGGCAGGCATACCAAAACGGCTATAGCCGGTGGACTTAAAGCCGGCACCAGCATGCCACAGCTGAGTGATAACTGCTCCTTTGATGGTGAGCCAGTCAGTGGTCTGACTATGGTCATCAAGGAAGATAAAATCTGCCCAGGCAATCCTCTTAAGAGTTTTAATCCAGTGAAGGATATTATAGTGCTTTGTTGTTACGGCACGAAGAGCTTCCTCAGGAGTATAACCTTCACGAATTAAAGCCTTTTTCAGAGCTGCCATATTAGAACCCATTTCCTCACTCTGATCAGACATGAGGAGAATATGAGGATTCCTAATCTGTTGAATATTCCTAATAAAAAGGCTTTTATCATGCATGCTGCCTCTTTGGTTTTTTTTGACAGAGCCAGAATATTTATTAAGAGGTTTTCTGTGGAATATCAGGAACTCAGTATTATAGATTGTTCTAAGAATGGATTTGGCAAAATTATTTTTAGTTCTTCTGATCTTAGAGAATAATTTTTTCCTGCTGTCCATATCTTCCCTGGTAACATCAGAGGTTTTAATCTTAAATCCATTACGAGTGGAGAACTGCACCCTGTAGGCTCTCTCTCTATGGAAGTAAATGAATTCGCGGTTGTATTTTTTTATGTCATGAATATTTGAATTGCATATAGAACTTTTGGTGATTTCCCCAAGTCTATGTTCTTCTTTATCATAAACAGCCAGTTTCCAAACTCCTGCAGGAAGCATTTCACAGTTGCCAGGGTTGGTGATGTTGAGCATAAATTTATTTTCCGATTCACCAGCCTTAAGGGTAAATGAAACAGCTCCTTTAACATCTTCAAGGAGTACAGAGAAATCCTTGTTTGAAAAGGGTTTATTTTTCAGAGGACTGGTATCAGAAGCATCTATATAGAAAGAAATCCAGATACGGTCCCATTTTATTCTATTAATAATGAATTCTTGTGACATAAGACCTTCCTAAAAAATTAAATAATCAAAGTGCAGATTTAGTATATCATTCATAATTCCTTTCAACAAGCTAGAGATTAGGATAAGGTTGTGCTACTATAGTAGTGTGATTAATTTCTGATAAAGGCACATTCATGGTATAGCTTTGAAAACATAGTATCTAATATATAAAACTGATATAGGAGAATGAGTATGTACAGCACGTTTTATCATTGGATTCACACAAGAAGTAAGACGGGTTACGAGCTAGCATTGAAACTTTTTCTGGCTGTATGTATTTATGCGCTTATTTGGCGTTGTATAGATAAAATTTTTGAGAAGATCGAGAGTTTTTTTGAGGATAAGGGCGCCGATAGGAGAACAGTAAAATTAATAACCAAGCCAATAGAATATAGCCTGACAACATTTGTGCTGGCACTGATTATTGTTCAGTGGGTACTTGTTGAAACTGTACATATTATAGATCGGATTAAGGTGCTTACCTGGTCGGAAATTCGAATTTGGTTACATGGGCAAAGTGGCACAGTATATGATTATGTTCTAAAAGTGATTTTTGCCCTTTCGATATATATTTTAGTTAGTGAAATACTGAGCAGAAGTGCTAGATTAATAACGAAGAAATTATCGGGGGTTGAGTTCAGTCAAAAACTTATACGTGTATCGGCAAATATTGTGAGATGCGTTATACAATTATTAGTTGTTTTTATCTCTGTTATTCAGCTCTTTATAGTCGAATATAATATGGTAGCTGCTTTTGTTGTTCTAGGGCTTCTACTACTGGCGATAGCAGTAAAATTTAGAAAATTTAGCTTCAGGCGGTTCATCGATGGTCTTGGAATTAAAGATGTAGAATTGGTTTCTGACTCGAAGATGAGCAAAGCTATGAGGGCTTTTTATTCTATTATATATAGGATAGTAGGTGTAGTAATCATTTTCTTCATACTATTTTCGATAAATCGAGGGATTAATTACTTAACTGGATATGGAGGGGAAGATGTGTCCAGGGTTCTTAGTCTTTCAGAATATGATATATCAAAAAAGCTGGATACTTCGTTTAATGAAAATGACTACTTAGTAAAGAAGATGCCACACTTAAATGAGGCAGAGGTGAAAGTACATACCGATGGCGACCTTAATATCATCTATGTTAATGGCAGGCAGTTGGGTGTAAATACTACTGGAAGGAAATATTGTATTTATGGAGTATCTATAAATGAACCAGAGTATGAGGCACTAAAGAGCATGACCTACAGATATGAGGGATGTACCCAGACTCTGGATAATATTTCAAGAGGAAACGTCAACACATACTATTATTATAGTAAAGTACATAATGATTGCCTTGTACTATCAGTAAGTAAGAATTCAAATCGCGTAGTGAGCGTGACGTATTTTACAGACTATGATATGATTTCAAAGATGATTAATATAACAGATGAGTAAAATTAATTAATAAAAATTATTTTTTAATCTAATCTTAATCTTTCTTAAAAGATGATTTTATTTATTAAGAATAAAATTCATATTGTCAAAAGGAAATGAGCCAGACAAAACAAAGGCTGGTAAAGAACCATAGATAATAACAATATAATTTTTTAAGAAAGAAAGAGGGAATAAAAATGGTAGAATTTGAAAAGGTTGAAAAGTTAGTACAGAAGACAAATGTATCTTACGAGGATGCAAAGATAGCACTTGAGAATGCAAATGGTGATATGCTTGATGCAATCATCGCACTTGAGAAGCAGGGAAAGGTAAATGGACCACAGCAGGGAACATTTACAACTGGTCCTGAAGCTTCACCATATAGAGATGTTCCTGCTGCAGTAGAGCAGACAAACAATAAAACTGAAGGAAAGAGCTTCTTCAAGGATCTCGGAGCTGCAATCAAGAGAGGGTTCCAGTACACAGTTGATAACTCAGTAAAGGTTATGAAGAAGGATCAGGAAATCATCAAGCTTCCACTTTGGTTATCAATCATTATTCTTTTAGCAGCATGGGAGCTTCTGGTAATTGTAATAATTATCTCACTGTTCTTCGACTGCAGATATTCAGTTGTAGGTAAGGATGATACAAATCAGGTTAATAAGGTTATGAATCAGGCAACTGATTTCGCTGGAAAGGTAAAGGATAGCTGGAACGAGAGCTTCAATAACAGCAGTACTGTTCCAGAGTCATCACCATATACAGCAGCACCTGAGGCACCTGTAGCAGAAACAGTGGCAGAGACAGTAACACCTGTAGCAGAAACAGTAGAAGTTGTAAATGAAGATGGTACAGATGTACAGTAATTAATCAGTAAATTAAAGGAGTCGCAGAGGTATATATTATAGATCTTTGTGACTCCTAGAATTGTTTTAGAGAAAGATAAAGAATAAGACAAAGAGAAGGCTTGATAAGTTGATAGACTTTGTTATAGAAGAGCAGTAGGACTGTATTAAGCAGGTAACAGGAGGTAGGTATGGGAGCATACATTCTGGTCGTAGAAGACGAGGAAAAACTGGCAAGATTTGTAGAGCTTGAGCTAAAACACGAAGACTATCAGGTGGATAAGGCTCTGGATGGCCGAACTGCGCTGGATATGGCGATAGCCAATGACTATGACCTGATACTGCTGGATATAATGCTACCAGAACTAAATGGACTCGAGGTGCTGAGAAGACTTCATCGTGAGAAAAATACACCGGTTATTCTTCTTACCGCTAGAGATGCAGTTATGGATAAGGTTTCCGGCCTTGACGCTGGAGCAGTTGATTATATAACGAAGCCATTTGCTATCGAAGAACTGCTGGCAAGAATTAGAGTGGCCCTAAAGCTTCATGCAGTAAATGCAGGGGCAAATTCTGCGGGAACAGGAAATGGTAATTCCGCAGGCAGTGTTTCAAATGCAGGTACAGGTGGACAGAATAATACTAATAATGCTTTTAATTCAACTGGTACAGCGAATTCGAATAGTAACATAGTGTGTGGAAAAGTAAGTGACGATTTATATAGATGGAACAAGCTGGAACTGGATATTCCTAAGCATTCGGTAAAATACGACGGTCACAGCATTGAACTGACAAACCGTGAGTTTATTATGCTTCAGGTCCTTCTTGAAAATATGGATATTGTGCTCTCACGGGATACCCTCCTGGAAAGAGTATGTGGTTATGATTATCTCGGGGAGACTAATGTTATTGATGTTTATGTCCGCTACCTGCGTTCAAAAATAGATGAAGTATATAATGTTAAGATGATCCAGACCGTTCGAGGTGTTGGATATGTTATAAAATCTGAGTAAAAAATTATGGCAAAAAAATCACCTGAACAAAAGAATATGTCATCAATAGCCCTGCGACTTCAAGGCCAGCTTGTTAGAACAAAGATGGGGCTATTTTTTGCTGCAAATCTTTTCTTGTTCATTGCCCTTTCGTTTCTATGGATATTTAAACTGGAGTATGATGAATTTGGTAATGAATTGATACCAAACATTAATAAAATGATGTACGGCGATATACAGAGAAACTTTACTACAAGAGGTGAGGGTCTTAAAAATCTTACATATGTAGTCTCTTCTGGAGATAAAGTTCTGATTAACGAGAATGTGTTTATCCCATTTATAGTTATATGTTCTCTTGTTTTTGTAGCAATATTATTTCAGTTACTAAACCTGCTGCTTTCATATTATGGCGAATATAAACGAATCAAAAAAACACTTAAGCCAATTAACGACATGGCGCTCCGTGCTGATGAGATAAGCAGAATGAGCTTCGATGAAGCTAAGTTCCATACTATTGAAAACGCCATCGAGCATATATCACCGGAGCAGACAACAGAGCTTTCTCTGGGAGATTCAGATCTTCAGGGTATTGAAGCGGCAATGAATAATATGCTGACCCGAATGCATGATACATATCTTCAGCAGGCTCGTTTTGTAAATGATGCTTCTCATGAACTGCGTACTCCAATTTCTGTTATTCAGGGATATGCAAATATGCTGGACCGCTGGGGGAAAGAAGATGAGGAAATCCTTGATGAATCAATTGCAGCGATTAAAAATGAATCTGACCACATGCATCATCTGGTTGAGCAGCTTCTTTTCCTGGCAAGAGGTGATGCCGGAAGAAATACTATGACCTTCGAGTCTGTCTGCCTGAATGATATTATGCGTGAGATATATGAAGAATCCCTGATGATCGATGAGGACCATATATATAGATTTTTAGAAAAAACTGAAAATGTCCATTTGAATGCTGACGCATCCATGATCAAGCAGGCTATGAGAATTCTGGTAGATAATGCGGCAAAATATACTCAGAAGGGTGATGAGATAATTCTATCAGTTGGTTATGAAGAGGGACCATATATTCAGGTACAGGATAGCGGTATCGGAATGGAAGAGGTGGATGTAAAGCATATGTTCGAAAGATTCTACCGCGCCGATGATACCAGAAAGGTTCAGGGGACAGGACTTGGACTTTCAATTGCTAAGTGGATAGTTGATAAGCATAATGGTCATTTCCAGATTACATCAAGAAAAGAAATTGGTACCAGAATAAGGATTATATTTGATAATAATTCAGAAAATTAAGTAATAAGCCTGCTTTAGAACTTTATGTAAACTAAAGTGGGCGTTTTTTGATATAAAAACAGAATAAAAGCAACTTTATGTAAATAAAACAAAAGAAATTTAATAAAAAACGAAAAAAACTTAATTTTCTTATTTACAACTATATGATAATAGTATATAATCTTGCTTTAGTTGGATAAAGTGGTTTAAATACTTAAATATCTTAAGTTTTATCTCAAAATCACTTGGTCAGAAAAAGAAAAACTAAAAAAGAAAAAACTATAGTAAAAGGAGAAAAAAGCTATGTCATATGTTGATGAGGTACTAGAGATAGTACAGAAGAAGAATGCAGATCAGCCTGAGTTCCTTCAGGC
>CACZRU010000321.1 GCA_902783605.1 uncultured Lachnospiraceae bacterium | reverse complement strand
CTATGTTGTAGCAGATGCTGATTTGTCCCCGGATAGAAATTTAATTGGAGCAGGTTTAAATAAACGGGGGCTGGCTACGTTTCAAGAACTCATGACAAATCTTTCCATTAAGTCTTCTCCCACAGGCGGAGGATTTAAAAAAATCCTGGATACCTGGATGAATAACATGTGGATGGAATCCGCGAAACAATTATCTACAGGTCAAGTGCCGGGTAAGGATCTGGAGGGTATTGTTGCTCAAAGAATTCAGGGCATTATTTTCGACATAAAAGAAATGATACATGGTTATGATATGGCTAAAGTCCTATCTATATATTGGCATGCTTCCAGACAAGGGGATAATGAAAAAAAAGAGCAGTGCATTAGGTGGCTGCGTGGAGAATATGGAACAAGACAGGCAGCAAGACGCGATCTGGATGTGAATGGAATAATTGATGATGAAAACTGGTTTGAGTATGTAAAAAATTATAGCCTGTTCTTCCATAAAATTGGATATAAAGGATTTATAGTCCTTATTGACGAATTGATTAATCTTTACAGGTGTAGACGAAAAGAAACACGTGATAAGAATTATGAAAAAATGCTCGGCATGTATAATGATTGCTTACAAGGTAAAGCACAATATCTTGGAATTGTCATGGGTGGGACTCCTGTAAGCATCACTAATGAAGAAAGAGGCATCTATAGTTATGAAGCATTAAGGTCGCGATTGGAAGTGCAGCCTTTATCATCACTAGAAGCGGCTTCAATGTCGACAACAATAACAATAAAACAGTTAAGCAAAGCGGAAATAATTGTACTTCTTGAAAAACTACTACAGATTCATGAAGATGTTTATGAATATCATAGTTCGATAGATACAGAAGATGTGGTTTATTTTGTCAATGTGATTCTGAACAGTGTGAATAATTTATATATAACGCCAAGAAGTATCATACGCGATTTTCTTAGGGTTATAGATTATGTTCATCAAGATGGAGAAATTGAATTTAAAGTGTTTACTTCCAAACTACAGTTTAGTAATGATGTCGAGATTGATACGGAAGAATAATGAATTATGAAAGTATATACCAATTCTTATGATTGAAAAAAAGAAGAAGCTGGATGATTTGACTATTCAATAATCTATAGAAATGCATGGAAGATTACCATTAAATATGTGATTTTGGAATGGTTTTCCAAGATGAAGAAACGATAAGACTTGGTTAAAAACGAAGCCGGCTACGTTTTTGTTAAACGAAATATTATTGTAAATAACAATTAAAGGTACTTGACTGAAAAGGAAAATGTTAGTAAATGCAACGAGCAGAAAACCTGAATCATATATAAGAAAAAGTGGTGTATGATGAAAAAGATTTCTAAAGGCACTCCTAAAAAGTGGACATCAACTCCCGGAAGCTACGGGGATTCATTTTTAATTGAAGGCGGACCTGGCTCTCATGACAATGAACCATATGACAAATATGTGGAATATGTCACAGATAAGAATCAGGTCGCAGAAAAGGCTTTCAGGACAACTCCATATGGAGAAATTAAAATCAAATGCCCCAAATGCGGATCTGAAGTCTATATGTCGACCAAAAAAGCTGATGGAAAGATCTATAAATGTGCAGTATGCAATAGTAAATGGGAGAAAAAGATAAAGGGATATGGGATATAATCAAAATAACGCCGGAATCTCTTCTATAGTCTATATTTACAATAAGTCTAAAAAAATTACTTGTAAAGACTGTACTCATTATAACAAATATGATAAATCTTGCGCCGTTACGGCTACTTTTCCACCACATGACGGGTGGGATTCATGGAAATACTGTAAGAAATTTAATTTGACAGATAAATGTGATAATTACAAGGAAAAACAGGCTCTCTTAAAGAAGATGGGAAAGAATAATCCTCAAACGCTTGCAACTAAAAAAAGAAAGGATCATAGCCCATCAGAAGAGAAGAACATAAGTAATCAGAACGAGATGACTTTTGGAAAAGAGAATAATAGTCCTGATTTCGGAGATGCATCTCTCTATTTATATGATTTATTCAAAGGATCTGTAAGAAAAAAACATATCAATCGTTTACTTAAGAAGAATAATAATGATTTGTATAAAACATTCTATGCCATTTATGTAAATCAGATTAAGCATCTTGTTTCTACTTATGGTTTGAGCATCGATGCGGCAAAATGTGTACTTGGGATATGCGACTTTGATTTAAGAGAAACATCGAAGTTTACTGAAAAGCACTTAAATGATTTGAAAAATGAACAGAAAGTAAAGCACTTTTTACAGGTTTCAAAAAGCAAAGTTGATAGTTCTAAGCTTCCGCCGGTTCTCTTGTCTAAAGAAATATCTGACGTTGAAATCTTTAAAAAGGTGTTCGATGATTTGCAGAAGTGTAATTTCATTGTAATTTGGGAGAAAAAAGGACAATCACCTACATGTCTGTGTGGTGGAATAATTGATTATAATGATAAAGTAGAAATAAAATATCACGATCATGATAGAATAGAATCTCGGTTTGTTCCGGGAAAGATATGTCGTGATTGCGGTAGAAAGTATGTTACATCAGAGACTATCCGCAAATCATTTGCTGACATCATATATATACGATAGCGTTATAAAGGTTTGTACATTCACAAACTAAAACGAAGATAGCTTCGTTTTGGGCTCTAGTATTCTGAAAAACTGGTAGTGAGTATCAGGGAAAAATAAGCCACAATCTAGATGAGGAGAGAAAATCCAATATGAAGGTAATCAGAGTCGAAACCGTCCATGAAGCTATGGCTCTTTTGGTTGATCAGCCTTATGATGAGAACCGGAAGATCTACAGAAATCTGTACGTCTATCGGGGAATCCCCAATGTAGATTACAAACTGCTTACGAGCCTGCGCAGGAACTGCGGAAAAAAGCAGAAAGATCTGGAACAGCATATCCTGGACAATTTTTCAAAGTATGCAGAGCACGAAGCTCCTTCCATGCTGACGTCTGTCTGGAAGCGTATGATCTTAGGACAGCATCATGGTCTGCCGACGCGTTTGATGGATTGGAGCAGATCACCGCTGGTTGCTCTTCATTTTGCGATGACGGAAGGCAACTATACACAGATGGATAAGCATAACGCGGCCGTCTGGAAAATAGATATACCGGATTTGAAGAAGCATCTTCCTGACGAGTACAGGGAGCTTCTGGATGATGCACATTCCTCTGTCTATACGATGGATCAGCTGGATCATATAACCGGAGGAAGCCTGGATAAGTACGACAATGATATGGGAGAATCAGGAATGGTGATCCTGGAACCGCCATCAATAGATCAGCGGGTTGTGAATCAGTATTCTTTCTTCAGCGTAGTGCCATCAGGGATGAATGATGTTGATGGTTTTCTTGAAAAGACCGAAAACACGGTCAAGTATATTATCAGTAAAGATATCCGGTGGCATCTTCGCGATGCGCTTGATCAAATGAACATTAATGAGCGGATGATCTACCCGGGGCTTGATGGTGTGGCCAGAGTTGAAGGTCGACATTATTATGTGCGCGATGAGCGGGAGCGCTGACGGGCCAGTCTTCAACTCTG
>CACZRU010000320.1 GCA_902783605.1 uncultured Lachnospiraceae bacterium | reverse complement strand
ATCATAGAACATATCAGGCTCTTGCCCCTCGTGCTGCATAGGATCCTCGGACTTTCTCCTTCCGCGCTTCCTGCCTCGAGATGATTTTTGCTTTGTATTTTTATCTCTTCCATATTCATCCTTTCCGCCATTCTTTGGTCCTGTGTAGTTTGGATCCTCTTCCAGGATCAAGGCAAATCTCTGCGGAATCATTTCAAATCTATCCACGAGATTGAAACCATAATACTTCAGCTGCTGAATCAGGAGTTCTGGACTGATTCCAGGTCCATAGTAGGAAGGAACTCCAGGAGCTGTAACATTATTATCAACGATGATAATGCGACCACCCTTTCTCAGTGCCTTGTGAAGTGTATCGATAAATGAATCCTTTACGAACTCGATATCTGTGATATATGCAGCGTGGTACATTGAACACATAAAGATAGTATCCACACTGTTATCACTAAGTCCGGACTTATTCATCTTTGTAACTATAGTCTTAATATTCTTTATATTATATTTTTCGATGAGGTCATCAACATACTTTATAGCATCCTTATTCAGCTCTGTTGCATAAACCTTACCCTTTGGTCCAACCTGCTTTGAGAAGTACCAGGTGAAGAATCCACTTCCACATCCGATATCTGCAATGTGCTCGCCCTCTTTAATATCGAAGAACTTGCACATCTCATCTGTCTTCTCCCACAGCTTACGGTATGGGTTGTTGAATATCAGATATTCGTTCCAGTTGTTGATAGTACCAATTGAGAAGTCATCTCCATCATAGTCAAAGCTTGCTTCAAATGAAGCTCCTTCTGGATCTGGTTTCTCCAGATGGAATTTATACTTCAGGTACTGCTTTAATCTATCGAAATCATTTCCACAGAAGAAGTCTGCATACATTTCTACAAGACTGTCCTCTGTCATTTCCTTACGCTTTGCATCGTCTGCAAGGAAGTAGTCGATGCACCACATAAGTGCTGTATAGTCATCACCGATTCTTTCCTTTGGCCACAGTTCTTCAAACTCTTTTCTAGCCTCAAGAAGCTTTGTCTCGTTGTTCTCCATAATACCTTCATACATCTTACGACCTGGCTTCTTACCTCTTACAGTGTAGCCAGATGTTGATGTACCAATGATTCTATATCTTGCAAGAGAAACATTTGAATCAACGAAGATTTCATTATCAGCAAGTGCTGGCTTCTCAGGCGCAGACTCAGGAATATCAACCATATCAAAGATAAGCGCATATCTCTGTGGTGTGAACTGGAATGCATCCTTCAGCTTGAAACCATAGTAATAAAGCTGGGAAATAATAAGATCCTTGCTGATATATGGTCCGTGGTATGGAAGCTCCTGTCCTGTAACAAGGTCATTATCAACTACTATGAGCTGACCGCCCTCACCAAGTGCTGTTCTGATACTACCGATAAACTCTTCTCTCTCTCCGTCTGTAAATGCAGCATATACATTGTGGAACAGTGAACATACATAAACCATATCCACACGAATATCTGAAGAAAGACCAATTCCTTCGAAGCTGCTCTCTACAACCTGTACATTACTTATCTTATTATCGTCAATGTAATCACGAAGGAAGGTAAGATGCTTTGGATTAGTCTCAATAGCATAAACCTTACCTGTCTCACCAACTATATCTGAGAATTTAAATGAGTAATATCCCGGACCTGAACCTACATCTGCTATGGTCATTCCCTCTTTAAGCTGGAATCTCTCCAGGTTCTCACGAGTAGTTTCCCATCTCTCACGGTCAGGATTATTGAAAAGAATAAAATCCTCAAGGAATCTCATCTGAGCCTTTATCTCGATATTATCGCCAGGGCCGTACTCCTTGATGTGATATTTATACTGTAGATATGTCTTAAGATTTGCGAAATCATCCTGTGCAAGCATATCATAGAATGCCTTTGTAAATGGCTGTGCCAGGAGATCCTGCTGTGCTGGCTCTGGTGCCAGGAAGAATCTGCACATCCACTCAAGTGCTGTATACTCACCACCAAAGTTCTCATTTGGAATGATTTCCTCATATATGGAAATAGCCTTTTCCAGCTCCTTCTTCTTTCCATTTTCAAAATAGCTTAGAATTGCCTTAGCAGCATCTGTACCACCCTCAGTGATATCAAAAGAATCAAGACTACCAAGATGTATTAATGACTGCTGGTCCTCAACCCTAAGTACCACTGGGTTCTTTTCTTGTTCCATTGTATTATTCCTTTCTAAGTAGAATCTTTTTTATTTTAAGTACAAATCGCACCTGAAAAAAGACCACTCTATATTTTACTATATTTTATTAAGTTTT
>CACZRU010000319.1 GCA_902783605.1 uncultured Lachnospiraceae bacterium | reverse complement strand
TGCTTGGTCTTGCATCGGATGGGGTTTACAATGCCCTGTCTGTCACCAGCCAGGCGGTGAGCTCTTACCTCGCCATTTCACCCTTACTCCTGACGGAGCGGTATACTTTCTGTTGCACTTTCCTGTGAGTCGCCTCAACTGGATGTTATCCAGCATCCTGCCCTATGATGCCCGGACTTTCCTCACGGTCTTATAAAGACCCCGCGATTATCTATCCTACTCGCAGGAAGGAATATAACATATTTTGACATAAGTGTCAAAAGTCAAAAAAGCGTTCTTGCTTACAAGAATAATAAATTAGTGGAGGAAAAAATGAATATCTTTAGTAAATTTACTAAACTAAAGAAAAAATCAAAACCAATTGTGATAGCTCTTATAATGCTGCTCATAAGTGGTTTTGTTTTATCTTTTTCTGACTTCGGTGTGGAAGCGGCTAAATTCTCATATATGGATGACGATGATGGCTCTAATGGCTCTAGTAATAAAAATAAAAGGGAGTTTTATATTGATCTGGCAACTGCTGCTTCAACAAATGGAGAATACTTTACAGTAAGTATAGAAGTAGAAAATCCAGGAAGTGATTTCACTGGAACTCTTCGTTTAGGTGTGGATTATAGTGGTTACAGTGTAGGTTATGATGTTGATATTTCGATTCCTAAGGGTAGTACAAAGACTTACAACGTAAATGTTCCTAAGAGTGCTGCATTTGCTCAGGGAGTTGTTCGTGTAACAGTATTTGACAAGTACGACAAGAAAGTATACGCCGAAAAATTCAGGTCTATTTTTTCTTCCCAAAATGGTCTTCTAAATGTTGGACTTCTTGCAGATGATCCTGACTCATTAACTTTCCTCGATAATGGTGGAAAGAAGATTGAAGTTAATGGAGAGAAGAATACAGTTAAATTAAATACTCTTGATTCATCAAATGTTCAGAGTGAATTAAATACTCTAAGGATACTCGTAATAAATGATTATGATACTTCTACTCTTTCTGAGGAAACTATCGCATCAATTCGTGATTGGGTAAAAAATGGTGGAATACTGCTTCTTGGAACGGGTGAAAATGCTGAGAGAGTATTTTCAGGGTTTGATGATTTTGATTCTAACTTTATAGGATTAGATGTTATTGAAACTCTTGAATATAGTTTTGTAGAAAATAAAGATTCGGAAACATACCAGGCTGCTATATTTGATGAAAACTATGATTATAGTTATATGACACCTTATTCTCATGTAAAGTATGTTGATCGTGGTTTCATAATAGTAAGTGATGCAGACTTAGCAGATTTTGCTGAAAATGAAGATGTGGGCAGTGAAGAAGTTGAAAACATATATATAGGCGCCCTCAGTATGAATACTAGCAGTAGTACAGCAAGCTATAGCAGCCTTACCAGTTATACTGTTGAAAATATTCAGGGATATATGGAAAAACCGGCTAAGACAGGCGCTGGTATTCTGGTGTTTTTGATTGTTATATATGTTGCACTTGTTGGTCCTATTATCTATCTGATACTTAAGGCGATGAATAAGAGGGAAAAAATATGGATTGCAATTCCTGTTTTATCTGTGATTTTTGTAGTATTCATCTTCCTTATAAGTCTTGGCGTGAGGGTTAAGGGGATTAATCTTAAGACCGTTACAGCTGTTAATGTAGACAGTAATACAGAGAAAACATTTCTTTTTGGATATGCTCCCGATCCAAATGAGTGGAGCATTGAAACAAAAGAACCATTTGAATATGGCGATATGGTAAATACCTATTCCTATAACAGCGATTCGGGTGTTGATGCAGCTATGAAGAATAAAGGCGACAGTACAAAGCTGACCTTCTATCCTTCTCAGGCATTTGATACTAACTGCTTTATGGTTTATTCTCAGAAAAAATCCAGTGGTGACTTTATACTTGATCTGGAGGAAGAAACATATGATTCCTACAGCGGTAACAGTGGAATAGAGGATGGCGTGGTTACCAATGATACTGGCGTAGATTTTGATTATGTAATGATCATCACTAGATCCGGTTCTCAGCTGGAGGAAGATGTTAAGGATGGAGAAGATGTCCGTCTGGATTTGAATAAACAGTTATATGCATCAACTTATGGCTCTACCATGATGTTGTCTGATTATGCAGAAAAGTATTATGACAAAAAGAATTATGATGCATCAGGAGCTGTTGCGGCTATGACAATGGTGATTTCGGATGTGGATATCAATAGTAATAATAACGAATTTATTGTAGTAGGTGCCAGGAAGCATAAATCAATAACCAATGAAAATGAAGCATCATGGGAATGCTATTATAAGGTCTATTAATCAGGAGGGAAAACATGCTGTATATAAATAATTTATTTAAATTTTATGGCCAATTCCCTGCTGTTCAGGGGCTGACCTTAAGGGTTCCAAGAGGAGACCTCTTTGGGTTTGTAGGCCCAAATGGTGCTGGAAAGACTACAACTATTAGAATAGTCTGTGGACTTCTTCAGGCCAATTCAGGAAGTGTTACAGTAAATGGAGTGACAACTATCAGTGGCGCCGGAAAGATGGCATCTAATAAGGACATGAAAGAGATGAAGAAGAATATTGGATATGTTCCTGACTTCTTTGGAGTATATGATAACCTTAAGGTTTCGGAGTATCTGGAGTTTTATGGTGCATTAAATGGTATGGATTACAGAACTATAAATGCAACTGCCAATGACCTTCTGGCTCTTGTTAATCTTCAGGATAAGAAGGATTTCTATGTTGATACACTTTCTCGAGGAATGAAACAGAGACTCTGTGTAGCTAGAGCCCTTCTTCATAATCCTACCCTGCTTGTTATGGATGAACCTTCTTCAGGCCTTGATCCTGTGGCAAGAGTGGAGATGAAGGAACTTCTTATGAATCTGCAGTCTATGGGAAAGACGATTATCATCAGTTCGCATATTCTTGCTGATATAGCGGAAATGTGTAACGCAGTGGGAATCATGAATAAGGGAAGACTTATAGCTGCTGGCAAAATGGAGGATATCCTGAAGAATGGCACAGATATGAGCAGGCTGATAATATCATTTTCAAATGGTATTGAGACTGCATCTCAGATATTCACCGAGAATCCTAATATTAGAGTGGAATCAATTCGTGAGAATCAGATTGTGATCAGTGGTGTTCCTGATGATAGTTATGCAAATAGAATCATTGTAGATCTTATAAACAGAGGAGTTGTTGTTTCTGGCTTCCATAGAGAAGAAAGGTCTCTGGAGAAAATATTTATGGATATGACAGGAGGTGCGGCATGAACAAAGTGAAGAAGCTTTTCAAAGTCAATCCTATAGTCAGAAAGGACTTAAAGGTTATATCCCGAAGCATGAAGTTCTCCTGGGGGCTGTTTGCCTACGAGGCTATTCTGGCAATCATATTCCTTTTTATTATGCTGGCTGTTTATGAGTCGAACAGATATGGTTCAAAAAGTAATACGGATATATATGAGGGGTATATTGCATTTTTCCCTATTATCGGAATTGCTCAGCTGTGTATGATCTCACTTATAGTTCCTATAATTACGGCGTCTTCAATTTCTGGAGAGAGAGAAAGACAGACTATGGATGTTATGTTAACCACAACAATCAGTCCATATTCAATAGTTATCGGAAAGATAACATCAGCTGTTTTCAGGGTAATGACATTTATTATAGCTAGCGTTCCACTTATGGCAGTTTCATTTATGATGGGTGGTATGAAGTGGAGAACTCTTTTTGAGTATCTTGTTCTTGCACTGATATTTGCTATCTTTACAGGAAGCATTGGAACATTTTGTTCTTCAGTTTTTAAGAAGTCTATTCCTGCGATTATCATTTCCTATGTTATATATGGTGTAATCTATGGAGTGACCTATACTCCGCTGTTTATAGCAGCAATTATGGCC
>CACZRU010000318.1 GCA_902783605.1 uncultured Lachnospiraceae bacterium | reverse complement strand
GCTGCACTAAGAGCAACAGCAGCAACACGTTTCATTTTTCTCATGTTTAAAATCCTCCTCTTAATACTTGAAAAATGTCCTCACTATTGTGCACTTTGGATATAAGCAAGCTTATATCCAAGACTGAACCTATTATAGTAAAAATTGCACAATAAATCTTATCAGAAATTGCTTTTTATTTAACCTTTATTGCTATATATCACATTTTTTTAACAAAAAAGCCACAATTTATCAAGTTTACACTGATAAATCATGGCTTTTTATGTACATTTTTTACAAATAGAGCTTTTTTCACTCTCTTGTAATTATTACTAAAAAACAGTTTTATTTAATACTGAACTTATAGATACTTTCTGTATGATAATGTTCATTTACATCAAATATTGGAGAATCAATATCACCTTCCGGAATAAAGTTTACTGCATTAGGAATAAACTGTGGTTCCAGGCAGAATCCTGCTCTATTGTGGTAAATTACTCCATTTTTTCCCTTCTGGTCTCTGATAGCATTTCCTGTATAGAACTGTGTACCGGTAAGATCAGAGAAAAGCTCCATAGATATACCACTTTCTTCTGAATAAACAGTAGCAAAGCTTCTAAGATTTCCTGTACCACCATTTATCACGAAGTTGTGATCAAATCCACCAACGAATTCCAACTGCATTTCCGGCTTATTTACATCCTCACCAATCTTCTTTGGCTTACGGAAGTCAAACACTGTACCAGCAACCGGCGCATTTTCCTCTGTTGGAATAGCCTTAGAATCAATTACAGGATTATAATGATCTGCATTGATTGTTGCCACATGTTCTGTAATCAGTCCATTCTCATTTCCATTCAGATTGAAATACATATGACTGGTAAGATTGATAATGGTCTTCTTCTCTGCGTCAGCATCGTAAATGATTTTCAGCTCATTATCTTCTGTCAGCAGATACTTTACAGTCATAGTAACATCTCCAGGAAGGCCCTGTTCCATATCATTTGACTTACATATTAATGTAACTGAATTATCATCAAACCCCATAACAGTCCAAATCATCTTATCTACACCGTTGTTACCACTATGAAGATTGTTCTCATTGTCATTCTGATCCATCTGATAAGTGGTTCCATTGATTGTAGCTTTACCCTCACAGATACGATTCGCATTTCTTCCGATTATCGCACCGAAAAACTTATCGCCTTCCTCGTACTCTTCTACAGAGTCATAGCCAAGCATAACATCTCTGCCCTTACCATCCTTATCCGGAACAATAAGCTTAGTCACAGTAGCACCAAAGTCGATGATTGTTGCACTCATACCATTATCATTGCTGATCGTATAAGCTGTAACCGTATCGCCATTTTTTGTTTTTCCGAAGATAGTCTTAAGACCTTTATTATTGAGATTTTCCTTCATCTTTAAACTTTCAACCTCCTCTTATACTTTCGTCACCGCCTTAATGGCAAAAGCTTAACTGTATAACCCCTTTACAGTTGGATAAAGCTTCTTGAATGTCTGGTACTTCTCCTCATACTTAGCAACTAATTCAGCATCTGGTTCTACTGTTTCAACAACCTTTACAAGACTCTTTGCAGCTGTAATAACATCTGAATATCTGCCACAACCAACTGCCGCAAGGATTGCTCCACCAAGTGCAGGACCTTCATCATTTGCCTGAATCTCAAGCTTAACATTCATTACATTAGCAATAATCTTTCTCCAAAGTGGGCTCTTGGCACCACCACCGCATATATTTGAAACTTCAATCTTGATTCCAAGAGATCTAGCAACCTCCATAGAATCTCTAAGGCCAAATGCAACTCCCTCGAGAACTGCCTGAACCATATCTTCTCTTGTTGTATCCATACTCATTCCAAGGAATCCAGCTCTTACCAGCGGATCATTGTGAGGTGATCTCTCGCCCATAAGGTATGGAAGGAAGAATACATTATTCTCACCAAGCTTCTCGATACCAGCCTGATTTCCAGCATAATCCTTATCCTTAAGGATTTCATCCATCCACCACTTATTACATGATGCAGCTGAAAGCATACATCCCATAAGGTGGAAACCACCATCTGCATGAGCAAATGAGTGAAGTGAATTCTTGTCATCTACTGAGAACTTGTCATTAGAAATGAAAAGTGTTCCTGATGTACCAAGTGAAAGGTTACATCCACCTGCACCAACAGTACCTGTACCAACTGCAGCTGCAGCATTGTCGCCAGCTCCGGCAACAACCTTAAGTGTACCTGTAATGTTAAGCTCAGCAGCTATATCTGCCTTAACCTCTCCTACTACATCAAAGCTCTCATGAAGCTCTGGCATCTCAACATCTGCAATGCCACAGATTTCAAGCATTTCCTTTGACCAGCACTTATTCTTAACATCCATAAGGAGCATACCTGACGCATCTGAATAATCAGAT
>CACZRU010000317.1 GCA_902783605.1 uncultured Lachnospiraceae bacterium | reverse complement strand
CATTTCCTTCCATTTTTCCATATACTTTCCAGGAGTTCCTGCACCTGTTGTAATGATCTTAATCTTCTCCTTAACAAGAAGATCTGCAATATTATCAACATCAGGATTAAGAAGCATAAGATTTACGCCAAATGGCTTATCTGTTGCTTTTCTGGCATCATATATCTCCTGCTCGATTCTGGCTGCATCGTATCCACCTGAACCGATAAGACCAAGTCCACCGGCATTTGATACAGCAGCTGCAAATTTACCAAGGGCGATGTTAGCCATACCACCCTGAATGATAGGATATTTAGTTCCTAATAATTCGTTAATCATTTTAGTTTCCTCTGTATTAGTTTCCTATTTCCACATTAGCCAAGCACTACTTTGTCTATGCTGCGGAATTTCTCATAACGATCACGAGCGATATCTGAACCACTCTTTCCTCTAAACTTACGAAGTTCCTTAACCAGCATCTCATCTATATCACGGTATACCACACTTGGATTATGATGTGCACCGCATAGTGGTTCATGAATAATTCCATCTATAACCTTGAAGTTATATAAATCCTGAGCTGTAAGCTTCATCAACTTGCAAGCCTCATCAGCCTTGCTGGAATCCTTCCACAGAATAGATGCAAAGCCTTCTGGTGAAAGCACTGAGTATACTGCATTCTCAAGCATGTACACTGAGTTAGCTACACCTATGGCAAGGGCGCCACCACTGCTTCCTTCGCCTGTTACAATAGCTATAACTGGAACCCTGAGCGCACTCATTTCCGCAAGATTTCTTGATATTGCCTGACTCTGTCCATGAGCCTCTGCATCAAGACCAGGATATGCACCTGGTGTATCTATAAATGTGATTATTGGTCTTCCAAACTTCTCTGCCTGCTTCATCATACGAAGAGCCTTACGATATCCTTCAGGTTCTGGCATTCCAAAGTTGTACTCCAGATTCTCTTTCAGATCACGGCCCTTACGATGTCCGAGAACGGTGACAGGCACCCCGTGAAATGATGCAATACCACCATAAATGCTCTTATCCTCTTTGTTAAGAACATCTCCTCTCTGAATAAAGAAATCATCAAAGAGTGCATCGATATAGTCATCAACCTTAGGTCTCTTTGCATGTCTTGCAAGGAAAACCCTGTCATGTGGAGTAAGCTCCTGTGCTCCTGCAGCAACCTTGTCATACTCTGCATGAAGGTCGCTGAGCAGCTCCATATGCTCCATATTGTCACTGAGTGCATTTATCTGCTCCTCAAGTGCTGTAAGCTTGTTATCTACTTCTCTAATATCTATCTTAGCCATGACTTCCTCCTGTTACTGTGGAGTCTTAAGATCTGTGCCAGCTTATCTCTCATCTCAAGACGAGACACTATACCATCAACAAATCCATGTTCCTCCAGATATTCAGCCCTCTGAAATCCCTTAGGAAGCTTCTGACCTATTGTCTGTTCTATAACTCTTGGACCTGCAAAACCGATGAGCGCACCTGGTTCTGCAATCGTAATATCAGCGAGTGTGGCAAAACTTGCACTTACGCCACCTGTTGTAGGATGTGTAAGTACGGATATATATAATCCACCATTATCACTGAATCTCTGAACAGCCGCTGATGTTTTAGCCATCTGCATCAGTGAAAGAATTCCTTCCTGCATTCTGGCACCACCGCTGGCTGTAAATATAATTACCGGAAGTTCCAGTTTCTCTGCAACTTCAAATGTTTTGGTTATCATTTCTCCTACTGCAACACCCATGCTTCCCATAAGAAACTCAGGAGCCATGACTGCAACAGCAGCTTTATAACCTTCAATTTCACAAACTCCAGAAAGAACACCTTCATCAAGTCCAGTTTTATTCTTAAGTCCCTGAATTTTCTCCTCATAATCTGGATAATCAATAGGGTTCTTAAATGGAATATCAAATTTAATCTTTCTAAATGTTCCTGGATCTGCAAGACCTGCCATTCTTCTTCTAGCCGAAATTTTTGCATGTTTCCCACAATTTGGACATACATACAGATTCTTCTTCATCTTACTTAGAGGTATGGTAACATCACAATCGGAGCAGGTATATGCCTGCTCCGATTCCTTATCATCATATACTTCCTCGTTTACTGATTCGACTAATTCGACATTACCCTTCTCGATAACAGTTTCTATAAAGTTTCCAGCAATGTCTTTCAATGTGTCTCTCTTGGCAGCCTTCTCAGCGTCAACCCCCTGACCATGCTTACCAAAAAGTTTCATAATGTTTAGCCTCCGAACGAGTAATTGTTGTCATAAAATATTTGTCTGCTATTTATAGTTAATTAATTATCTGCTATTTACTGATGTGACTCTACATAATCAACAAGATCCTGAACTGTCTTGATGTTTGGAAGATCCTCATCAGCTATTGCAACTCCAATAGCATCCTCAATAGCCATTCCAAGTTCTACAGCATCAAGTGAATCAGCACCAAGATCATCTGTAAGTGAAGCT
>CACZRU010000316.1 GCA_902783605.1 uncultured Lachnospiraceae bacterium | reverse complement strand
TTTGTTGTATTTGTTGTCTCTGTTTTATTCTGATCCTTTTCATCAGCATAAACAGGGAGTGAAAATACAAGAACACCAGCCAGACATAGAGATGCAAGAGTTGTCTTTAGATAACCTTTTACCTTTTTCATATCTGTTCCTTTCTTAATTACTTAGCATAAAAATATTCTTAATAAAAGCATATATTCAAGCAATTTATTAAGAATAGTTTCTAATCAGTTAATTAATGCATATTTACTCAGCACCTTAATTCTAACACAATAATAATTTAAATCAATCTTTCTATGTGGTGATTATTGATATTTCTGTAAAATTTACAAGAAACATATTAAATACCTTATATCGCCTATTAATAATAACCATAATAAAGCATCAATCTTACATATAAAACCTTAAATCCTGAGTTTTATTCCTCTATTCCTATATCCACAATTACATCTGGATCTGCAAGGAAGAACCATTTTCCACCAGTTTTGTAACAGTATCTTGTAATAGTACCTGTTGATGAAGCCTCACCGCCAAACACTGTATTAACTTTAAAATTAACCTTTTTTATCTGACTTACTTTTATATTTACACCATATCTTGTCTTAAGGCTGTCGGTCATTTTATCTGCATAAGACTTATCCAGCTTCTCTCTGCCCACAATTTCTACATCACTATAGGTAGCTCCTGACTGCATTGAAAATGCCTCTCTTATCTGCTCCTCTAGTGTTGAACCTGCGCTGCCAGAATTGAAATTATTCTGCCATTTTATAGGATAACAGGCCTTCTCATATAAATCTGTATCCTCATATGATACTGCAGCAAAATACTCCTCTACCGCTTTATCTATATTTGTATTTCCTGGTGTATTGACTGCCCACAAAAAAATACCGGCACCCAAAGCAAGAATAACTGCAAATATGATAATACCAATAATAACTGCTTTGCTATTTTTTTTCTTAGTTCCTGCCATAAATGTGCCCCTATTATTCACCAATATACTCTCTTAGATAATCCTCAGCTGCTGTCTCGTAAAGGTTGTTTCCCTCTGTATCAATAATTACAACAACTGGAAGATTTTCTACTGTCAGCTTTCTAATTGCCTCAGTTCCAAGATCATCATATGCTATAACCTCAGATGCAATTATTCTCTTTGAAAGAAGTGCTCCAAGTCCACCAATGGCGGCAAAGTATACAGCACCGTTCTTAACAATAGCATCTACAACCTCTTTACTTCTCTTGCCTTTTCCAATCATGCCCTTAAGCCCCTGATCTAAAAGGAGTGGAGTATACTTATCCATTCTACTCGAAGTAGTAGGTCCTGCTGACCCTATAACCTGACCAGGTCTTGCAGGTGTAGGTCCTAGGTAATAAACGAAACTGTTCTCAATATCATAAGGAAGTTCTTCACCCTTCTGCAGAGTTTCGAACATCCTCTTATGAGCAGCATCTCTCGCTGTATATATAGTTCCTGTTATATAAACCATATCTCCTGCACGAAGAGTTTTAAGTTCTTCTTCAGTTGTTGGTATAGTTAATTCTCTTTCCATGATATTTTCCTGTTATAATTAAGATTCTTCGTCGCTTTGCTCCTCAGAATGACACTAACATTTTTATTTATTTATGCACAATCACAGGCGCATCCTGCTTCGCAGTCTGGCGCAGACTCCGTCTGCTCAAAGCCTGTGATGATGTATCAGTCTACTTAGACAGATATTCATTATTTTATGATCAGTCCTTCGGACTATCTATGAGAATCTAATTCCACATTTGCAAGCAAGCTTGCATGTGGATTATATTCTCATACCTGCTTCGCAGGTGATCATAAAATAATTGATTTATGTCTATAAACGTGACAACACATGTTTACACCCACTGGAAGTCCGGCGATATGTGTTGCATAAGTCTCAATATTAACTGCAAGTGCTGTAGTACTTCCACCTAGTCCGGCTGGTCCGATACATAAACTATTAATTTCCTCAAGGAGTTCTTCCTCAAGCTTTGCAATATGTGGAAGTGGATTATGTGTTCCTGGTTCTCTTGTGAGTGCTTTCTTTGCAAGCTTTGCAACCAGCTCAAAATCACCACCAATTCCTACACCTAATACAAATGGTGGACACGCATTTGGACCTGCGTTCTTTGCAGCATCCAGAACTACTCTCTTTACTCCATCTACTCCATCTGCAGGCTTAAGCATCTCAAGCTTACTCATATTCTCGCTTCCAAAACCCTTTGGAGCAACTGTTATCTTCAGCTGATCACCCGGAACAATATCATAATGAATAATTGCAGGTGTGTTATCCTTTGTATTTACTCTTTCCAGAGGATCACCCACAACTGATTTTCTAAGGTATCCCTCGGCATAGCCATATCTTACTCCTTCATTTATGGCCTCAGTAAGGTCTCCACCAATAATATGAAGATCCTGTCCAAGTTCAACAAAAAATACAGCCATTCCTGTATCCTGACAGATTGGAATTTTATCTTCTCTGGCAATTTCCATATTTTCCTGAAGCTGCCCCAGTACAGACTTTGCCAGCGGACTCTTCTCGGCCTGCTTTGCATTATCAATACACTGCTCAACCTCAGGACTTAGCTGAAGGTTTGCATCAACACAAAGTACAGCAACGGCCTTAGTTATTTCTTCAATGCTTAATTCTCTCATTATAAATTCTCTTCCAACTTTAACAAAATTAATAATATAAACATCATAAAGATTCTTTGCTGACGCTCAGAATTATATATGAATTTATATTCTTATCACAATAAGAAATCCCTATATAAGAAACCTCATAAAAAGAAATCTTATGATAAGAAATCTTATGATAAGAAATC
>CACZRU010000315.1 GCA_902783605.1 uncultured Lachnospiraceae bacterium | reverse complement strand
TGCACCCTTAAGGCGAACCTCATTTCCAGGGAAAAGACGGAAATACTTCTTAGGTGGTTCCTCCATAAAGTCATCCTGCTCAATATAAAGCTCTCTAGAGAAGCTAATCTTTCTCATGCCACCATTCTCGTTATCCTGATTATTCTCTATATCGAAATACTCTGTCTCGCCTTCAGGATAGTTATCAATAACAAGCTTTAATGGCTTAAGAACACCCATGTATCTTGGTGCCACTGGCTTAAGATCTTCTCTGATGCAATACTCAAGCATAGCATAGTCACATGAACTCTGAGACTTTGATACACCAGCCAGTTCCATAAATGTCTTAAGTGATGAAGGTGTAAATCCACGGCGACGAAGAGCTGCCAGTGAAACAAGTCTAGGATCATCCCATCCATCAACCACACCATCCTCAACCAGCTTCTTGATGTATCTCTTACCTGTTACCACATTTGTAAGATACAGCTTAGAGAACTCAATCTGCTTTGGTGGATTTGGATACTCAAGCTCTTCAACAACCCAATTATAGAGTGGTCTATGATCCTCGAACTCAAGAGTACAGATAGAATGAGTTACGCCCTCAATAGCATCCTCAATAGGATGAGCAAAGTCATACATTGGATAGATACACCATTTATCACCAGTATTATGATGAGTCATTCTTGCAATACGGTAGATAACAGGATCTCTCATATTGATATTAGGAGAAGCCATATCTATCTTTGCACGGAGCACTTTGCTTCCATCCTCAAACTTACCAGCCTTCATATCTTCAAAAAGCTGAAGGTTTTCTTCAATTGAACGGTCTCTGTATGGACTGTTCTTTCCTGGCTCAGTAAGAGTACCTCTGTATTCTCTTATTTCTTCTGCAGTAAGGTCACAGACAAATGCTTTCCCTTTCTTTATAAGTTTAACTGCAGCTTCATACATCTGATCAAAATAATTTGATGCATAAAGGATTTCACCACGGAAATCAGCTCCCAGCCACTCAACATCCTTGATAATAGAATCTACAAATTCTTCCTTTTCCTTTGTAGGATTAGTATCATCAAATCTAAGATTAAACTGACCATTATACTCTACAGCAAGTCCATAGTTAAGAAGTATAGACTTTGCATGTCCAATATGAAGATATCCATTTGGCTCTGGTGGGAATCGGGTCACGATTTTTGTATATTTTCCTTCTTCTAAGTCTTTATCGATTATATTCTCAATAAAATTCTTAGATACTACTTCTTCTGACATTTATTCATCCTCCTCATCATCCATTCCAGGCAGCACTACTTTCTGTGGTTTCTGCTGTGGTTTCTGCTGTGGTTTCTGCTGTGGTTTCTGTGGTGCTTTATGCTGTTTCGTTTCAGCCATTCCTGTTATATTTTCGGATTTATTTGAATTATTATCTATTTTTTCTTGATCTTGTTTTAAATCAGCTGTATCTTCAGATATTTCGGAATTAACATCAACATTTTTGTTCAGCAAATTCTGATCAGAGTCAGCTTTATTTTTTCCTAATTTCTTTTTCTTATTTTTCTTCCTGTTCTTCTTCTTAAAGAAACTGTTCTTATTCTCATCAGAAGAATCATCAGAAGAATTATTAGCAGAATTATCAGAAAAATCATTTGCAGCATCATCAGAAGAATTATTAGCATTATTTACAGATTTTGGACTTAATCCAACAAAGTCATCAGCTATAAGCACTTCTGTCTCTGCCTCAGTAGAATCATCTGAAATAAGCACCTGCGTATTTTCCTCTGCATATTCATCTGAAACAAGAATCTCTGTTTCTTCTCTTTCCAGTTCACTATCAAATCTGGATGGATCAACCATGCCATCAGGTATATTTATAAAATCTGTAGGTTCAGGTTCAATATAGACGTTTTCTCCCTCAGGAGCTTCTTCTGCAGATACAACGTCAAATGCAGAATCCATTCCATAAGGTCTTTCCTTCATCGCCTTCTCAATCTTAGATGGATCATTATCTTCAGCAGGTGGTACATTTACGCCTGCATTATTATCTTCAGCTTCAACAAGAAGGATTTCTCCAGTATCTTCATTTACAGAATATGAATTATTCTTTCCCTTCTTGGTAAATATGTTATCCTGTTCATTTTCAGATGATTTTTCCTTATTATCTTTTTCTATTTCGGCTGATGATTCTGCAGCTTTTTTCTTAACATCTAACTTTTCTCTTACATACAGATCATCGTAATCATCTTCATCATCCTCATCATCACCATAGAGCTGATTAGTAAGAATACCATTTCTAACTACTAGAATAATAACAACGACACACATAACTATAAAGAGAACAACCATGGTATAAAGAAGCTTTCTAAGTGTATCCTTGGAAAGCATACCATCATCCTCTTCAGTCTTTTCTTTTTCCGGAATCAGCGGAGTTGCATACTTTGTTTCCTTTGTTTCTTCTGTTTGAGATTCAGAAGAAGAGCTTCCACTTATTTCAGAAGCATTATTAGCTGTAGCATAATCTATCATCTGCTTGACTGCATCATATCTCATGATACTTCCGTCTTCTGTATCATAATAGAAGAATCCTGAATAACCAGATGCATTAAGACCATAGATAAGATATAGACCATTATCTGACTTTTCCTTATAAGCCACAATCTGACTGCCATTAAGAGTAAGACTTGTTTCTTCCAATTCCTCATCAAGTTTTACATCGTCAGGCTTATTAATAAATACATACTTTATTCCATCAAGCGAATACTCAACAAACGGAGAAAAGCTCTCGTCCTCTTCGTTAAATACAAACCACTTCTGTTCCCACTGGGAATTCTGAAGGCAGACCACCTTGATATTCTGGTTAGGCGCCTGATATGCATAGATATCCTTATCTTTGTATGTTACATATGAAAGCTCATAGCCCTCTGGTGCAGCAGGGAGATATCTGTCATTTACAAGGGTATAAACCTCATTTCCAATCTTTATTGAATTCTCCTCAGCTTGAACCTCGCCTATAGTAATATTGCCACCAGCATGAGCAACTGATAACTGTACTTTTTCAAGACTGTAAATCTTGTAACCACTGGTCTGTAGCTTGCCAGTTCCATCAGCAATTGCAGTAAAGTTATAGCTGTAGGAATTATTCCCAGTACCAATAATCTCAATGATACCAGTATTTTCTCCGCCATTATACTGAAGAATGCTGGTAGGATATTCAAGAAAAATATCGTACTCTCCCAGATACTCAGCATTGATTGTAACAGTAGCTGTAACTGTATCACCAATCTTTACTTCTGTCGGCCACATAGCCAGAGTTATGGATACGTCTTCAGCATATGAATCAAACTTAGTACCGAAGACGCCAAACATGAAGCAAATGATCAGGCAAAATGAAATTGCTAAGGATATGAATTTGTTAGTTCTTATTCTACTCATCTTTATCCTCATATTTTATAAATAATAAAGAAAGCTCCAAGCATTTGACTGCCGGAGCTTTCTTAAGCTAATAACGGGAATCGAACCCGTGACCTCAACATTACCGATGTTGCGCTCTACCTACTGAGCTATATTAGCAAGACATCACAGTCA
>CACZRU010000314.1 GCA_902783605.1 uncultured Lachnospiraceae bacterium | reverse complement strand
TTATTTGGGAGGCTTATGGATGCGATTGTAAAATCGTTGAGAGAGAATCCTAAATTGTCCGGAATTCTTTCTGGAGAGTATCCAGTGGGACTTTATGGAGCTGCTGCTTGCACTGAGCCTTCTATCATGGAAGCACTGAGAGGAAATGCACCATTTTCTCTGGTAGTTACCAGTGATATGGCCAGGGCTGACAGGCTTTATAAGGCTTACAGATTTCTTGACAAAAATGTATTTGTATATCCTGCTAAGGATGCGTTATTTTTTTATGCAGATATACATGGGAATCTGATCTCGACGAAGAGACTGGAAATTATAAAAAGAATATATAAGAACGAACCGACAGTCATAATAACAACAATAGATGGTCTAATGGATCGTCTGCCAGATATTAAATATTTCAAACGGCATGCTTTTACCCTGAAGGTGGGGGAAGAGCTGGAAATGGATGAGATAAAGAAAAAGCTGGTTATGCTTGGATATGAGAATATGCCGGTTGTTGAAAACTCAGGGCAGTTTTCTGTGAGAGGTGGAATAATTGATATATTCCCTTTGACAGAGGAGTGCCCATGTCGTGTTGAATTCTTTGGTGATGAGATTGATTCCATCAGGTATTTTGATGTAGATTCTCAAAGGTCCATAGAGAATGCGGAAAGCGTAGATATATTTCCAGGAAGCGAGTATGTATTAAGTGAGAACCGCATTCAGCGTGGTATCAGAGAAATTGAAGAAGAAGAGCAGAAGCAGCTTAAGCTGTTTGAAAAGGATGCAGAAGCTCATGGCAGACTAGAGTCTTATATTAGACATATCAAGGACCAGCTGACAGAGTATAACTCAACTTCAGGACTGGACAGCTTTGTTACATATTTCTTTACGGATACAGTATCATTTCTGGATTACCTTCCAGAGAATACGGCTGTGTTTATTGATAATGCGCCTGAGGTTGAGAAGAGGGGATATTCCTATTCTGAAGAGTTTGAGCAGTCTATGGGGGAAAGACTGAGGAATGGATATATTCTGCCTGGACAGTTAAATATACTGCATGATGCAGAGAAAATTTTCAGCAAGATCAGAGAGATGAGAACAGTAAAGCTTTCTGAGTTTGTTGCAAAGAGTCCTAGCATTCCTGAGAAGAAAACAATTGAATATTATACCAGAGGCCTTGAATCTTATAGAGGCAATTCGCTTCAGCTTGTTAAGGATATCAAGAAGTGGAGAGACGGAGATTATAGTGTTCTAATAGTATCTGGTTCTGAGACCAGAGCTAAGCGAATGGTTGACAGCTTTATGGAGGAGGATGTACCGGCTTTCTTCTCTTCCAGCAAAAAAAGAATGCTTCAGCCTAAGGAGGTTATGATAACAACTGGAAAGCTGAGTGAAGGCTTTGAATTTCCTGATATAAAGCTGGTTGTTCTCAGCGAAACTGAAATATTTGGTGAAGAAAAGACCAGGAAAAAGAGGAAAAAAGCTAAATCAGCTGATGAGCAGATTTCCAGCTTAAATGAGGTTAAAGCCGGAGACTATGTCGTACATGAAAAATATGGTGTTGGTATTTATCGTGGAGTCGAGAAGATAACAACATATGATAAGCATGAGCTGGATTATATTCATATTGATTATGCTGGAACTGATAAGATATTTGTTCCTGTAGATCAGATGAATATGATTGGTAGATATTCTATGAAGGATTCAAGGAAGCCTAAGCTGAATAAGCTGGGTGGTCCTGCATGGAAGAGACTGAAGGATAGAGTTGAAGGCGAGCTGGATGAAATGGTTGATGAACTTATTGACCTTTATTCAGTAAGACACAACATGAAGGGATTTACATTTTCACATGATACTGATTGGCAGAAGGAGTTTGAGGAACTGTTCCCATACGAAGAAACTCCAGATCAGAAGAAGGCTATCATGGAAACCAAGATGGATATGGAAAGTGATAAAATCATGGACCGTCTTATTTGTGGTGATGTGGGCTTTGGGAAGACTGAGGTGGCTATTAGAGCAGCGTTTAAGGCTGTTCAGGATGGAAAGCAGGTTGCTTATCTAGTTCCGACTACAATACTTGCTGAGCAGCATTATGAAACCTTTGCCGAAAGAATGAAGCCATTTGCGGTAAATGTTAAGAAGCTTTCAAGATTTTGTACTACTAAAGAGATTAAGGAAACTCTGGCAGGATTGAAGAGTGGTGAGGTGGATATTGTTGTAGGAACACACCGTATACTATCTAAGGATGTATCATTTAAAACCCTGGGGCTTCTAATTATTGATGAGGAACAGAGGTTTGGCGTAAAACATAAGGAAACTATAAAACAGTGGAAGCAGACTGTGGATGTTCTTACTCTGACTGCAACTCCTATTCCAAGAACTCTGCATATGAGTCTAATTGGTGTTCGAGATATGAGTCTTCTGGAGGATCCTCCGGTGGACAGACGGCCTATTCAGACCTATGTTATGGAATATGACATTGAGATTGTCAGGGAAGCGATAACTCGTGAGCTTATGAGGCAGGGACAGGTTTACTATGTGTATAATAAGGTTGAGGATATCGATGAGGTAACAGAAAAGCTTAGAGAAGCACTTCCTGATGTTCGTATTGAATTTGCGCATGGTAAGATGAGTTCTCGAGAGCTTGAGAATAAGATGCATGACTTTATCAACAGGAAGATAGATGTGCTTGTGTCGACGACTATTATCGAAACGGGACTTGATATACCAAATGTAAATACTATAATCATTCATAATGCAGACAGATTTGGTCTTGCACAGCTCTATCAGCTTAGAGGACGTGTAGGAAGATCTGACAGGGCTAGTTATGCATTTCTGATGTACCAGAGAGATAAGGTTATCTCTGAAGTTGCTGAAAAGAGACTTAATGCAATTAGGATGTTTACAGCATTAGGTTCTGGATATAAAATATCTGTTGAGGATCTGGAAATCCGTGGAGCTGGAAATCTTCTGGGCAACAAGCAGTCCGGTCATATGGATGAGATAGGTTATGATCTTTATATGAAGATGCTGAACCGGGCAATCAAGAAGAAGCTGGGTAAAAATGTTGAGGAGGAATTTGAGACTGTACTTAATGTTCCAGTCGATGCATATATTCCAGCTGAATATGTTCGAAATGAAGGGCTCAAACTTGATCTTTATAAGAAAATCTCCCGTATTGAAAATATGGAGGATATGGATGAGGTTAAGGCAGAGGCCGAAGATAGATTTGGTGAAATACCAAAGCAGATGCTTAGACTTCTTAGGATAGCCTGCATTAGGGCTGAAGCTCATGATGCATATATCATAAGTATCAAATGCAAAGGTGATGTGATAGAATATCTTCTGAAGAAAGATTATAACTTCAATGTTGATAACATTCCGAGCTTTGTGGCGGCACATAAAGGAAAGATAAAGGTTATAAATGGTGAAAATTTTGGCTTTTCTTTCAGACAGGAAGGCGATGTGCAGGAGGATGTTCTGGAAAATATCGAAATGACTATAAGAGAAATAAAGGACCAGCTGGTTGCTAAAAAACAGCCGGATGCAGAATAAAAGACTAAAGAGCAGAATATCTCTGAATATTCTTTAGATAACAATAATAAATGAAATAGGATAAAACTATGATTCACTGTAAGGGCAATAATAAATTTAAAAGGGTAATCTGTGCTGTTATGGCATCACTGCTTCTCTTTGCTGTAATGGGATGTGGACCGACAGACAATGTTATAAAGGGCTCAGATACAGTCTTTACCTTTGATGGGGAGAATGTATCTTTGGGTGAAGTATATCTTTATGCCAATACGGTGATAGAAGATTATGAGGCGCTATATGGAAATGATATCTGGACCACAGATATATCTATTTCTGATGAAGATACAGCAAATATGGAGGATGTGACTAGAAGGGATATTATTGAGGATATTATTCATGTAAAAATGCTGGTTAAGAAGGCGCCGGAATATAAGGTGGCTCTTACTGAAGATGAAGAAAACCAGGTGGTCAGGGATACAGACAGTTTCTATAGTAAACTTACAGATGAACAAATGGAAAAAATGCAGCTCACATATGAAACTATTCAAGGTGTGATGCGAGAGAATTTGATAGCTAATAAAGTGTATGAGGATATAATTGAGGATGCGCATATAGAAGTATCAGATGAGGAAGCTCGCGAGACCACATTTTATGATCTTTACTTTGAATGTTATGCGGTTGCATCTAGTGGTGATGTGACAGTTTTCTCAGAGGACGAGAAGGCTGCACAGTACGATAGAGCACTTCAGGCATATAACACGCTTATTAATCCTATTGAAACTACAGTAAATGATGGAACTTCGGCTACCAATTCAAATAGCACGAATATAGAGGGATTAGCTGAGTATTATGGACTTAAAAATTCGTCCTACTATACAATGACACCTTCCGAAATTGAAGGGATTTATGGCCAGGAAATACGTGATAGTCTGTATAGTTTAGAGGATGGTTCATACAGCCTTGTTACGGAGTCTGAATATGGATATCATATATTCTATATGAAGGCTCTCACAGATAGAGAAGCTACTGATAAGCATAAGCAGGATATAATAAAACTAAAGAAAAACAGCTTTATGGAAGAGCTGTATGTTGACTGGCTGGATGAAATAGATTCAGGTTTTACGTACGAAAAATCAGTAGACTTTAATGTTTACAAGCAGATTGATTTTTAGTTTGTTTTGATTTTTAGTTTGTT
>CACZRU010000313.1 GCA_902783605.1 uncultured Lachnospiraceae bacterium | reverse complement strand
TACAAGGAAATGGTGAAGGACAGGGAGAGGGAGAAGATTCGTGTCAATGCCCTGAATCGGGCGGTATCCATTTCTACGGTACCCTCTGGGAATACCCTATTTTAGGGGCTTCACGAGGCCATTTTTGCAGATGTTTTGGGTTAGATGTTTTTAACCTCTCAAAAACCAGTCATTTTTATGTCTTTTTTGAAAAAATGCCGGATTTTAAGTCAAATGTTACAAAAATGTTACAACCAGGTGCCATATTAAAATACTCAAACACAAATTTATTATAACAGCTCTATCCTTATATAACAACTTCAAAATAGACTCACCCCCTTCATCAAAGCACCCACGCTGTTCTTCTATTTCAACCAATTACTATTGTTCATATCTCAATCACCCATTCAAATCCCTCTTCAACCCTTCGCCTTTTTAATAGACCCAATTCTATTTCCAGAAAATCTATCTTAGCAGAGTCGAATATATCCTCTAGCTCTTTTTCTAGCTTTTTTATGTTTTTATCCAATCCTCGTTTCTGTTTCTTGAATTCCAAAATCTTCGATGCTATTTCTTGTGATTTTACATGAATATTAATTTCTCCAATGACAGTCTTCTCTTTTTCTTTAGTTATACTCCTGCTTGTTGGAAGCGTAACATTCCCAACATCTGAGGAAAGTGCTATTGCATGAATCACTGGAGAAGGATAGCAATTCTTCGTTCTTTTGAAGGTACAACTGCAGCCAATTTCAGCAGTAATCTTCTTATAGTCCTCTCTAAGTTTTATACAGCTTATTGGTTTTTCTGGCATTCTTTTGATGAATTTATCAGTAACATTATATTGATAATTAATCGTAAATGACATTATCTTATGCACAAAATCTTTTCCCTCATCTCCAAGATGCCCAAATACATATAACACCGACAACCTTTCAAAGTGTGTAAGATAACTTGTTTTTACAGCCTTTTGACAAAGATATCTCATAAGATTACACTTATCCAAAACTTCTCTTATACTTGGTGCAATATTTCCAAATGCTGTCAGATCATCATCTACATCTTTTTTCTCTATAATCTGCTTTGCTCCAGATTGAGTTGCAATCACCTTTTTTATCGCGCCCAAACTATATTTTGCTATTCCATCTATAAAATGATTTATATCTCTATATGGATTCCCATTCTCATCAATGAAATAAGAACGCTCCTCAGTCTTAATATGGAGACCATAAGGAAGTTTCATCACCTGTCCCAGTTTCCCCGGTTTTACTCTTGTCTTGTTTGGAAAACACTCTATAGTGATATCATCATTATCATTATATAGTCCATCAAGAACTATCTCATTAAACATAACTGCATATCTTACCGGAATCCATTCCGTCAAAAAAATCCATATATGAAACCCTCTATTCCCAGACAACTCAACATATGCCCCAATACCAAAACGCCTAAGCCGTTCTACTACTTCATTCGCCTTTACCACTGCTAACCTCATGTACTCCTTGTATTCTTCTGTATCATTTGCATATTTTAGCAGTATCCTCTTTGAAATATCTATATCATAGATAATATGCCGTACTGTGCTATTCTGCCTTTGAATATATGTATCTAGCGTAACATTTCCCTTCAGATGCTTTTCTATTTCTTTCTCCGTTACTGGAATCATTTGTGGAGAAAAACTTCTTTTCTTATTGTAATTTATAGATTCTTTGCAATATACATCCTCTCGACCTACAAAAGTCTGTATAAACTTAGACAATGTGTCTTTATCAAAGATTATCCCCTCATCCATTCCTTGAACAGCAGGACAAATATCCATATACTTACTATTAGTATTTTCTATCTTTTCTAATTCATCACATTTAGTCTGCCATCTCTCTGCAATACTGTATTCTTTCAAATCCGAGTAAATCTGCATAATCTCTAATGCTATTTCTCTATCTTCAGAGATTACAAATTTGCTGTATTGTATCAGCAGTTCGTTAAGCAATGCCACATCATTGATATGTAAATAATCAGACATCCCAAGCTGGAACAACTGTTCGTATTCTAATAATTCAAGAATTTGATTTTCATTCTCTCTCCAGAACTCAGCAAGATAAACTGCTATATCTTTACTATAATTAACCAATTCATATCTTACTAACTCCAACTTATCCATATACTCTGAAGATACCCCAGCAAATATAAGCGCCACATATTCATATATTGACCTTGGTTTTCTATCATCTCTAAAATACTGTTGCCATCCACCTACAATCTCAAGTACCTTCTTACATTTTTCAGATATTTCATGTTCTCCACTTGTTAGCCACATTGTTTCAAGTCGTTCTTCTAGATTATCTTCAGCTTTTGTAGGTATACTTTTTCCCGATGAATCAAAATGATATCCCAAAAAATCAAAACCTGTACTTATTTCTCCAATAAAAGTTTTTTTCTCATTTAAAGAAAGCCCTAGTCTTGTAAAATCATTTACCAGTTCAGACATGAGACTTACTATCTGATCTTTATCTTTTCCCATTACAATTAAATCATCTGAATACCTGAGATAAAAAACATCTCTGGAATACATATCTTTATCAACATCCATAAGATAAATATTAGAAAGAATTGGAGATATTCCAGACCCCTGAAAAATCCCACACTTTTTCTCTATAATTTCTCCATCAGTCATATCTAGATATCTAGAACAGCTGTTTTGTTTTATCAGTTCCATTACATCTTCTTCAACAATAAACTCTCTAATTTTCCTCGATAGTTTATCCCACATTATACTGTCAAAATAATGCGATATATCCGCCTTAAGATAATACTGGTATCCACCATTAGCTATATTTTCATTTATCATTTCAACTGCATTGAGTGCTGATTTATCATTTCGATAAGCAATTGTCCCATCAGATAAATGACTATCAAAGACTTTATTAAGTTCAATAGCAAGAGATTGTTGAACCACTTTGTCTCTCATTGAATAGAGTGCAATTTCCCTAGCCTTTTCACCTTTATAGATTGTAACTACTTTTACAGGAAGACATCTATATGTATGATCAACCAGCTCATTATTAAGCTTTTTTATTTCCATATCTTGCAATTCATCAAACTGATCAAAAGTTACATTATCTATTCCTGATGCCGGTTTATTCTTCTTAACTCTTCCCCAAGCTTCCTTAAGCTTCTGAATATCTATTATCTTTGTGTAAAGACTCATATCACCATAACCTCCTCATCATCTATATCACCTTTTCCATCAAATATCCCTATAGTAACAATCTTCTTTTTACATGCCCCACACAAATCATATATGCGAATGTTCCCACATTCATCCTCAATCATTAAATCAAGAAGTTTTGAATAAAGCTCCATATACTTCTTTTCAGAAATATTACACTCAAACACACTGTATTGAACTCTTGTACCGTAATTTTCCAATTCTTTTGAGATTTTTCTTCTCCTTCTGTTGTCTGAAATATCATAGCTCACCAAATACATTATTGGCCCCCAACTTTATTAGAATATATGTACCAACCTAAATAATATCCAGTCCATCAACATATATTTTATTTCCATTTATACGGAACATATTCTTCTTCCTGAGTAATACTTCTCTTCAGTAAATCAATTTGTTTTCTAATAATTGCTCTGTATGATTTTTCACCAGAGAGAGTATTTTTCCCTGTCATCCAGCGTTCATATTCGTTACAGAATTTTCTAAATCCATCCTCATTTAGAGTTACTCTCCCATCCTCCGTCTCAAAATCATAAGCACTTATCATTTTCTTGTTAAACAGAATAATTACCAACCTATCCACAACCGGCTGTCTAAATTCTTCAACCAGATCAAGTGCAAGAGATTTTCTCCCATATCTTATCCCATGAAGAAACCCCAGATACGATTCAAATGATTCTGCATCCAACGCACTACATACTTCTTTTGTCAGAAATGTATATGCAAGAGAAAGGATTACATTTATTGGATCTTTGGGTGGACGGCGATTTCTTCCTGTAAATTCGAAATCGCATTTAAACATTTTTCCAAATGCACCAAAATACACGTTGCTACATATTCCTTCTATTCCTAGTAATTCATTTCCTGTCTTCGTATCTGCTATTTTTTTCTTATATTTAACAAGTGACTCTATGTCTTTATGCCAGTTATATGTAATGCCCTCCCATCTATGATTTTTAATTACTGAAATTTGATTATCGATCTTATTATCAACAATAGTTCTAGCTATTGTAAGCCGCCTAGATACATCAAGATAATATTGATATTGCTCAAATCGCAAAAAAATATTCTTTGATGCATCAGATGCCACATTTCCTAAATATTTACCTGAAAACGATAAGAAGCTGATATCAACAGAATTCATCATTAGAAGATGAAGAGCCTGCGTGCTGATTTGAACATTTCCTATAATCGCTATGTTATCAATCTTAAAAACTGGAATATCTAGTAAACGATTATTATTTTTTGTTACAATAATGCGGTCATCTTGTTTTTGTATAAATGCACCTTGTTCTTTTATATATAGTACTGCCATAACTATCCCTCTTATTTTGAAGCTGAATAATACTTCGATTTCATAGGATTAAGATAATTAACCTGCTTTGCCCTCTCATCAAAACTGATTCGTTCAATTTCACAAAAGTGCTTAAATGAATCTATTACAAAATCACGAAACTTTATATAGTCATGTTTTGCAACAGGCCCAAGTCCATGTGCAAATATAGAATTATTTCTTAGGTAAACCATAGATCTCATTTTCTTTAAATAGTTAATATCCTTAACAAGGGGATCCTTTAAAGCCTTTAGTATTATGAATCCCTCAAGAAGAGAAATCTGCTCTTGTAAATATCCAGTATTCTCTTTTTTAAATAATTCCGTTTTTATTTTATTAACTTCTTGTCTTAGCCATTCTGCTTTTTCATGACCTGACATATTTATTGTTTCTGGACATCGTTTTGTGTTAATACTAATGGCACTATAATCAGCATTTGAAACATATAAGTTATACCGTGCAAGCCTTCTCTGCTCTATCATTTCTAGAAGTCGATAAAACAGAAGTGTCGCCATATCATATTTGTCTTGATATTCTCTAATCTTTGCATTTTGATACATAGTGAACATCAAAGGATGAATTAGCTTTACCTGCTTAAGTATTTCCATATTTTTCTTATTATTAATCAGTCCAGGAATACACTGAAGATTTTCAAGTATTTCTCTTTGAATCCTGATATCATCTAAAAAATCCATCAGCAAAAATCTTCTATGTGTTCTTACATCTCTTTCCAACTGTATTTTTAATAGATCCATATATTCATACGCACGACGGAAATCCAGTGCATCCCATCCCTCATAGGATTTTGCCAATAAATACACAAAATTTAGCTGCTGTCTTGTATCCGGCTCTGGAATATTTTCCTTAAGTGTCTCGAGTTTTTCAATTGCACCAGAAAAATTATATTTATCAAGTAATTCAAACGCCTTATCAATCTCCATATCACCAAATACAGCTATTGGATTATCAATATAGATAAGATTTTCAGAACCAGGATTAGGTTTTCGAAAATCCACTAAATAGTCATCTGATCCAATATATATAAGCTGGACATCTATCATAGCTCCAGCTAATGCAGCGGTAGCAGACATAGCCTTAGTTCCACCAGTAAAGTCAATATACATCTTTTCCGGCCTATTCCACTTGATATAGATTTTCTTGATTTCTTTGTATATGTCTAGTGGATCAACTTCATTAACTAAACTTTTTTCGTATTTATCAGGTGATAGTTCCTTGTATGCAATAATTTTGCTTAAGATAATTTCTGATTTTTCTGTATAGAGAAATAGAACTTTTTCTGGATTCAAGAGACTAAGGCTAAGAACTATCGGTTCGTATGAAGTCCCCACTGATATGATCATGTATTCAATCTTTTCAAAGATCATATCTTCATTTCTTTCAACAAAATCTTCTTCAATCAATTTCATTAAATTCTTATCATAAAACTCATCTGCAACCCTTCTTTGTTCTAATGTTTTTCTTTCCAGTCCCTTCCACTTTTCAGTGTTCTTCTTTAACTCACTATTCATGCGCCACGCCCCTCCAAAAAAAAGTATTAATGATAAATCATAGTCATAGATTATCAAATAATTGTAATGATTATCAGTCTTATAATGAGGCAGTTTATTTGACATACTGAAAGGTTGGGCTATTTTTGAAATCCGGTACTAATCATGTTAATGGCAATAAAAAAACCACCATTACGGTGGTTTAAAATGCCCTAAGTCGGGCGGTATCCATTTCTACGTAATTACTATGAAGATAAACAGTTGTGCATTTAGTGTGTCAATGCCCTAAGTCGGGCGGTATCCATTTCTACTCTGAAAAAGATGGAGGCAGGAGATGACGATGTATGTGTCAATGCCCTGAATCGGGCGGTATCCATTTCTACTCCACGAAGTAATTAAAGGCTGGAATGAAAGCTTAAGGTGTGTCAATGCCCTAAGTCGGGCGGTATCCATT
>CACZRU010000312.1 GCA_902783605.1 uncultured Lachnospiraceae bacterium | reverse complement strand
TCCACTTAGAAGTAGTCTCATATATTTCTTCCTCTGATACTTCACCATCACTATTTCCAATTCTTAATGCGTCCTGGAAGAATTCAGTATCAGCTATTATAGTTTTACCATCAGAATCCTTAGTAAAAAATGAGTGATATGGATGATCAAGACTTACAACAACATATCCATGACTTGCCAGCTCCATATAGGTAGAAGTATTGCTCTGATAATATCCAAATGCACCATGGCTGAATATAACCAGTGGAAGTGAATGTTCATTTATATCCTGGACATTCTCAGGATAATAAAAATGTACCGGAACCTCTCGATATGAACCATCTGTTTCAAAGCTTTCTGCTCTTGAATGATCAATTAGTATCGCTTCACTCTCGGCCACTTCATAATTTCCTGTTAATGGTCTGCCCTTATAGTCTTTAAAAATAAAAGCAGGTGCAAGTGAAGATATAATAAAATTGCAGGTAAAAAATGCTCCTAATACTATAAATACTTTCTTCTTAATCTTCTCATTTTTTCTGTTAATAAGAAAAAGTATAAATGCGAAGATAATTCGAATTACCAGAAGTAATACAAGTCCCTTAAATCTGAACGAAAAATCTATTCCTGGGAATAATATCATAAGAAGATAGATAAGTGCCTCAGCACCATTTACACAGAGACGCTTCGTCGTCCAGTTTTTCTTTGTAGTACTCCTTGTAAGTTCGAATACTGCAAAACCAATTTCTGTAATAACTAAAATTAATAAAAGAACTAATGCCATATTTATATCCGCCTTTCTTTTTGATAAGGCGAATATAAGGCATTATCTTTTTTTCTTCAATAAAACAGAGGATAAGATGCATTATTCTCCGGTAAGTTGCATTTTATGTAATTAAAAACACTTCTTTTCATGTGCCTGATTACAGTTTGATAAATTAGGGCATTTATAACATACTTCATTTTTGCATGTATCTTTTTCGAAGAATTCTCTAACATTTTCGAGGGTAGTATCTGCAATATTGGTTAATGCTTCTTTTGTTAAAAATGCCTGATGGGAAGTTACGATAACATTTGGCATGGAAATAAGTCTCGCCAAAGTATCATCATTAATAATATGATTTGAATAATCATGGAAGAATACATTTGATTCTTCTTCGTAGACATCAAGACATGCTGCGCCTATATGCCTTGCCTTAATCCCTTCAACTAATGCCTCGGAATCTATCAAGGCTCCTCTGGATGTATTGATGATTACTACGCCCTTTTTCATTTTTGCCATGCTTTCTTCATTGATCATATGAAGGTTTTCATCAGTAAGCGGACAATGAAGGGATATAACATCGCTTCTCTCCCATAATTCATCCAGTGTTACATATTCAATTCCGGCATCTGCAGCAGGATATTTATCATAAGCAATGACGTTCATTCCAAATCCGCGACAGATATCAATAAAAATTCTTCCTATCTTACCTGTTCCAACTACACCGACGGTTTTTCCGTGAAGGTCAAAACCTGTAAGTCCATTTAAGCTGAAGTTAAAATCTCTTGTTCTAATGTATGCCTTGTGGATTCTTCTGATGGAAGTAAGAAGAAGCGCCATGGCATGTTCGGCTACTGCATAAGGAGAATATGCTGGCACACGGGCAACATGTATCTTTCCATATGCATATTCGACATCGACATTGTTGTATCCGGCACAGCGAAGTGCTATAAGCTTTATTCCCATATTGTAGAGTTTGTTGATTACATTTTTATTAACATCATCATTTACAAAAACACAGACAACATCATTTCCTTCTGCAAGCTTACATGTGTCTTCAGATAGTCTTGTTTCAAGGTAGGTTATCTCAAATTCATCATTAATATTTGAATTAACAAATGACTCTTTGTCATAGTCCTTTGAATCGAAAAAAGCTATTTTTATCTTTTCCATATGGGCCTCCTCATTCTTATATATGATTAGCTGTTTCTTCTATATAATATGACATAAGTGCCAAAAGTCAAAATGTACTTCTGACACTTATATCATAATATAACATATACAAAGCTGAAATATAACATATTATAGGCTATGCTGTTTTAAAAATATTTTGTTTTTCCATATACATTTTTAGCTTTGGCTTCTCTGATCATACTGTTTCTAAGATTTGTTACAGCATCCTTCTTTGGTCCTTGTGGAATGATCTTGTAGTCTAAAAGGTCTGGAGATTCGCCGGTTATTCTTTTAAATTCTTTATAGTAGGTATTGTTCATTTCATCAATGATATTCCACTCATTACTTGCTGTGTTTTGATATGTGGCCGTTGAATGATTTGGTGAATCATAACTTGAATTTGAGTAGCTTTCTGAATATCCACCATCATTAAAGTAGCAGAATATATTGAGGATAATTTTCGCAAAAAATATCACTACGCCCATAAAGAGGATTGCGCCTATTACAGTAATAATTGTTTGGATAATAGGAAATTTAAAAACGAGCCATGCAAAAAGTAGTACAGCCACTATAATTGTCAAAGGAATAGCGATGCAAAATAGTAATATTTTCTTTGATATCTCCTTAGAATTCGTTGCAACTGCTATTTTGCGAGAATCATTTTTCATTAGGAATAGTTTTAATACTGCAAGAATACAAATTATTGCAAGAAAAATAAGGATTATCATATAAAATTTATGTTCGCCATCACGGTGTGGATTTATTTTAGACTTTATACATATTGCCATGATCATATGAGGAATATACATTATCAGTTGGAAAATAGAAGTTGATCTTAATGTTCCACATCGGCCGTTTGCTATAGCACGAAGTCCCTGTATGATATTTCCCCAATAGCCTATGGCCGTCAAGATTAAATAGAATAATATAATTATTACCTTTGAAATTGTATCGACCATAATATAAATGTAATGAATACTCTTAAGCAAAAAAACTATTGGAAGAAAAATAGATGCCACTACAGAAAAAATGTTTAAAAAACTTAATAATTTATTATCCTTTTCCATATCTGCCTCCTAAAAAACTATAAATTAAATTTCTTTATTATTGTTATGATGATTTCAAAGTACTTTTTATCTTCATTTTCAATAACATAATAACGATAAAATGGAGAAAAAATTTGCACAAAAATTATTATGTATAAGATTTAAATGAAGGAATAATCTCATTGAATTAGCCAAGGATTATGCTAGAATGGGCGTATGAGTGATTTTGTATGAACCTGAAAGAGGCAGAATATTCAAATATACAATGATATGGAGTTAATGAAGGAACAAATGGAAAATGATATAGTTATACAGAAGGCAATAAAATGTATAGAGAAACTGTTTGAAGGTAATTCCGACGGACACGATACTCAGCATACGATCAGAGTATTTCAGAATGCACAGCTTTTATTAAGATCCTACCCTGAAGCTGACCCATTTATCGTATCTCTGGCCGCTCTGCTTCATGATGCTGACGATCATAAGATATTTAATACTGAGAATAATGAAAATGCCAGAGCATTTATGAGCGAAAATGGATTGTCTGACGAAATGATTGAAACAATTTGTGAAATAATAAATGCAGTTTCATTTAGTAAAAACAGAGGAAAAACTCCCAAAACATTAGAGGGAAAGATTGTTCAGGATGCTGATCGGCTTGATGCCATGGGCGCTGTAGGTGTAGCCAGGACCTTTGCATATGGAGGGAGGGCTGGCAGATCAATGGATGAATCGGTGCAGCATTTTTATGACAAACTTTTACTTCTGAAAGATGAGATGAATACTGAGGCTGCAAAACAGATAGCCATCTTACGACATGATTTTATGAAGAATTTTTTACAGGAATATGAATCTGAAACAGAATATAAGTGGATTTAACTAACAGACTTCCTGAATAATAAAAGCCACTCTGACTCTGTTCTTATGGACAGAGTCAGAGTGGCTTTGTGCAATTATCTTCCAATCTAATTCAATAGTTCCATTTTACTTCTTGACTTTATCGATTGCATTATAATCTTTTTCAGCTTTAACTTCAGCTTTCTTCTTGGTTGCTTTTGCACGGTCGGCTGTTTTTTCTTTATTCATTACATCCTTTATTACATTCTTCTTGAATGTGCCGTCAGCGAGTTTTTTATTGATGTCTTTCTTGTTGAATTTCTTCTCATGCGTTCACCCTCCCAGGGTGCCGTTCCACATCTGTTCTATGTACAGCACTAGTACTATCTTCCTGTAGTCTTTTTCTTCATCGTATGTTTCGAGCTCTTCTCTTGTGGATATTTCGTAGCTGTCCAGGTCGGCTAAAAGGGTTCTTCCTGCCATGTCGAAGTGAGCTGTCCCTTCCCCTTGTCTGTGGCTTTATTTTGTTTGTACTGAGATATAGTGTTTGGTATAATTAAGACATCATTTGGAGATGTTTTTTAATATATTAAAATATGGAGGTAGCAAAATGGTAATAAGAAAAAGAACGGTAAGTTACGGAGTATTAACATTAGAAAAGGTCTCAATAGGATATGTTATTAAATTAAATGGGAATACGATAAAGGGCGTATATGGACCAGAAAGCCTTGATGGAGCTATCAGAGATTTTGAATCCATGCCAAATTAATTGCTAAAGATAATTTTAGTTAATTGCTTTTTGGGGGATACATGAACAAAAATGATTTACTTCAGTATGCAAAGAAAACTGCTTCTGAAATCAAACTACCCTTTGATAAGGTGCTGATTCCGGAAAAAGTTAACGGAAAATATATCAAAAGATATAAAGATCTAGGTGGGTGGATATTAAGAAGATATTGGGAAGAAGATTATACTTGTTCAACCTTAACTAGAACAGAATGGATATATATACTTAAGAAAAATGGAAATTTATCTGTGTTTATGGTTGGGTATAAGCTAAGCTCTGATCTGGATATTGATTTACCCGATAAAAGTATTATGTTCGATAAATTTATTCATGAGCCACAAGAATATCCAGTATCATTTAATAAAATGAGCTATTCTTCGAGTACGCCGATAAGTGAATACTATGGATTGTTAGATAGTCATTCCATATATTTTCTAGATTCATATACCGGAATATATAGCAAGTATCATAGAGTATATACAGGCAAACCAAGGAACAAGTATGATTATTTGGAAAGGAACTTTTCGTATTTAGGGTTTAACCATGAAACTGATGTTGAGGCTAGATTTATGGTACGTTGGTATCCAGAGGATGGGCAAGGTTTAATAAAAGCTTTAGATGAGCTAAAGAGCGATAATCGACCGAAAGTCTGGGGCTCTAAAATAGTAAATAAATCTCTTTATATTGATACTGAAGAAGAACGAAAACAAAAACAACAAAAAAGAAATGAACAAAGAGAAGAAACACAGAAAAAATTAGAAGAAGAAAAAAAGAAAAAAGAATATGAAGATTTTTTATATTTATGGTCTCCGGTTGTGGGATGGGTAATAAGTATTTTCAGTACTATTATAGTTATTGTTATGTCGACAAAACAGGTTCAAGCACCATTTATAATGATACTAATGCTTGGTTTTTCTTTTTTCTCACTTGTTTTTTCCTACACATATGTAAAAACAGATGTGGTTTTAAAGCTAATAATGCTTATTATTGATTGCCCTATTAATTTTATTGTTTTTGCCTATATGTATGGAATGATGAGAATGAGTATTTCGGAAAATTATTTAATATTTGGATCTATATTTCTGATTGCATGTATTATCTCTGGAGGAATAATGGGTGGCATAAAAAGAAAAAATCGTATTGGAGAATGACAATATTCCATGAACAAATATATAAAGTAAACAGCTCGCCTGTATCACTTGCGGGTGGGCTGTTTGTTTTAGCAGGAAAGAATACCCTTGACCAAATGCACTTTTTACGTAATATTCTAGGTATTAAAAAAATAATTAAGAATCTGGTCAATGGTCAAATAGTCAGTTAGTTTATTTTAAGAGGGGATTTTGCCATGGATAATAGTAAGATAATTACCTTTAAACCTGCTGAAGATACAGAAAATGCCGAAAAAACAGTAATAATGGCGGAACACGGAACTAATAATGTTCTTGAGTTTCCAAAGTTTCCAAAGGTGAAAGAAAAGGATTATGAAACACTTGCGGATGAGGCGTATGATTGGTTTATTACATTTCTTATAGATGAAGAAGTGAAAAAGGAAGTTAAAAAATGGGTATTAAAGGAATATAAAGGATTTTTTCAGGAGTATGGTTTTCATTATTCTCTATATCGTAAAGAAGGCTGTCCGACATATTTCAGGATGTTTAATCCATATGAAAATATAGTGGTTTATGCTGAAATTGACTGTTTTTCAAGAGTTTCGCATTATGCTCCTGCTATGACCAATTTCCTTGTAAAGAATGGAATATATGCATACCTGAAGGCAACAGACCTTGATACCTGCAACTATATATTGGGGACAAAATACTAGATCCAGTCCCATAAACATAGACTTTTCATGAAGTAATGGAAATATTTAGACACATTTGGTGTTCTGTTTATTGTATGGGGGTTCAGCGTAAGATATCATAGCATATTGTGGGTTCACGTATCTGAACTAGTATAAATAAGGAAAAAGCTATGAAACATAACAAAAAAATAAAGGATTCAGGCGGATTCATAGATGAAGTTCATGGATTCAATAGATTCAATAGAAGGAAAATGTGTCGTATTACCATTCTTGGAACGATTTTTGTACTATCCCTCATACTTCTCTGTTACAGCTGCATTTATTATCATGCTGAAGCTTCGGCAGTATCCGCTCTTGTGCCGAATGAGGAGGTTGCTGTTACGCAGACAGATTATGGTTATTTCTTCGACGGACCTTCCACGGAGAATCTATACATTTTCTATCCTGGAGCAAAGGTGGATGAGAAGGCGTATGCTCCTCTCATGCGTGAATTAGCTGAGGGTGGAATGGATGTGTTTCTTGTACAGATGCCTCTTCATTTTGCAATCTGTGCTCCAGATAGGGCTGGTGACATCCTGTCCCAGTACCACTACGATAATACATATATCGGGGGACATTCAATGGGCGGAGCTATGGCTTCTCTATATGCTTCAGAACATGGAGACAGTCTTGATGGTGTCATACTCCTTGCATCTTATCCGACTAAACCGCTGTCAGATTCATTAAGTGAGATATCCGTCTACGGTTCTGAGGACGGCGTGCTGGATATGGACCGTTTGAAAGAATGTGAAGCGAATGCTCCTGAGAGATATTACAGCAGGGTTATTCGTGGTGGAAATCATGCTGGATTTGGTAACTATGGAAAACAGCATAGAGACAATGATGCACTGATATCCTCCGCGGATCAGCAAGCAGAAACAGCGGAGTTTATCTTGTCCCATTTACAATAAAGATGATTAAGATTCTAGTAGATATATAATGATAAAGAAAAATCCATAAATTGATGCGGAAGTTCACAATATCTTCGCAGTATGGACGAATAACCGTCATAAAAGACTGATACACTGTAATTGTTCCGAAAGAAGGATTTTATACCTTCCCCCACATTTTTTTCATACATAAAGGACCGTTCGCCAAGCGGTCCTTTTTTTACCTATCTCCCATCCAGTATAGATGAATTCTTACAATCAGCTATTATAGGCTTTTATCTTAATTATTTAGGTATATTGTCATTATATTCTGTTTATTGATTAAGGATACAAGTATATTTCAGTATTAAATTTTTAATGTAAAATTTTAATACTGACAGGATTTTCGTAATTAGAAGCTATAAAAATGTAGTGGTTCGCTGTGGAAGTCTCTAATTAAAGGGATACAACTTGTTGTGAGTGAAATGTTTAGTAAAAATAACAATAAAAAGAACAGTATTAAAAATAGTATAATATTAGTATAAAATTGTATAACAGATTAGGAAATTGATATCAGGTAGTATTAAAAATAGTATAGATATGAATGTGGCTATGTTTTTATTGAAGAATAATCTAATAACTGTTATTATATTTTCTGCTGACCAAGATATAGAGGAAATGTATGGCAGGATTTTTTTCAAGAAAGGCACATTATGATATACGGATTTGCTTCAGTTACAACTTCATATCAGGATATAGATTACCAGGTTGAAAGGATACAGAATAAGTATTCGGATGCCAGTGTCATAAAGAGTGACCTTAAAGATATGGACGCGCTCTCCTCTCTCATGACTGATTTGAGGGATGGTGACCTTTTTGTAATAACTGATATCCTTAGACTGGATAATTCCGGCTCAAAAGAAATTGATACTATTTTTAAGACTGTAGCTGAGAATTATGAAAAAATATTCTCTTCTGGGGCGGACATAATCATACTGGATTCGCCTTATCTCAACTCAGATATTTTCCGTATAGCTATTACAAGTTCCAGAAGTAAAGACAGTGCATCGTTGGTGGCTGCAGTTTCGGAGATACTCGAGACACAGATAAGAATTCTTGTGGAAAATATGCTTTCTAGATCAGAAAAAAGGGCTGTTAATATTAAAAATAGTATCAAAAATTCAAAAAAACGGATTGGGAATGAAAAAGGAAGCAGATATCATATTAAGAAGGAAAAACCGGCTAAGGATTTCATAAAAGCTCGTCTAGTGGATTTTGGAGGCGATCTTTCCAATGAGGAGGCCATGAAGGAACTCCATATTGCCCGAAATACATTCTTTAAATACAAAAAACAGGTTCTGGCTGATATCTCCTCTTCTAAGGCGCCTGATAGCCTCAATAAGGCTTCTGAAAGTGCTGAGGTGGCTGTGAGTAAGGCTGTGCAAAAAAAGCCTCTGGAAAAGCGTCAGAAAACGTCAAAGAAAAAAGATGTGGTACATGAAGCAACGCCTGATGCAGTTCAAGAGGAATCTACACAAGAATTGAAAGATATAGTAACAGAGAGCACTGAAGAAAAGAGTGAAAAGGATGCAGAAAAACGAAAAAAAGGCAGAAAAACATCTGTAGATGGAAAATTATCTGGTCAGACTTCAATCTTTGATTTCCTGTAATATTTGAAAAAACCATTGTGAAAATTGCACAAAAACAGTGTTTTGCAACGGCACTCACAACCTATAGGGACATACAACCTATAGTTGTGGGTGCCGTCCAACTTTTGTTGGATACATTCACACGAATGTCATATCTAAAGCGCAATGTATTGGGGATACACCACCCTACACAATCTTTGATTAGACATACAAACAATCTGTTTAGGGTTGTACAATGGGTTGTGTGGTTATAGATATTATGTAACCTAATAGGGCGCTGTATGAGTGCTCACAACTTGTTGCACCACCCTTACAACGCCCTATTTATCTTATCTTGTGGATAGTCACGAAATAAAATCAAGATATTGATTTTGTTTACATAATGGCATATAATCGACCTTGTGAATTGAACAAAAAGAGCCGGATTGGCAGATCCAGCTCTTTTCAGTTAGATGAAAGTTTGCTTGAGACTAACTAAACACCTAAAAGCTAATGACATTATATTATACTAATTTTATACTGTCAAATAGTTTAGTCATTTCTGGTATAGCAGGCTGCGTCTAGCCTGTTCTTTTTGTGCTCAGAAATGACCGGCGACATTTCTTTATCCATCGTCGGGGATGCTCCTGGCCGATTGGAGAAGCCGGCAGATCAGTACTTACTATACTTATCTGTTTGGTATCAGTGACGGTGTCGCTGTATAAAATAATACACAGTGTCGTGAGCTTAACAAGAAAATCACGCGGTCACATGACTCTGCTATCCACCAGTCATGTGTGACGAAAGGGGTTAAATTGCACGTCAGGACCTCAATAAGTCTAAGTCTGGGTTTGATCAAGGTACTACCCTCCTATGGGACGGTGAATACCTTCCAGATATGATTAAAAGTAGCGCGCGGAGGCATGCAGCGTCCGGTAATGGTAATAACGCCGGAAGGGTTTATGCAGACTGGCCGAAAGGCCTGTACCATGTGGAATGGCTGTTGGAACATGGAGAAAGCATACCGGAAACGGGTTGGTGGAGAAAGGGATACGGATACCTCAGGTCGTGGGATCGTATATTTTTTTTGCAGAATAATCTACTTCACAGTAGGGATATTCTGCCCGGAAGCCGTTTTCCTAGGAACATAAAATCGTATGAGCGCTTCGCGATTTGTCAATAAAAACTTTCAAAAAATTAACTTTTTTCATTGATTTCCAGTTTTGGCAAGGAGATCTAGAATTATTAATATGATTGTAAAAGATTTTTTCTATAATATTTCTAATATAAAGAAGTGTTTTTAATTGTGGGGTGTAAATAATATATAGATTATTTATTATGATAACGCTATGGATTTATTAAGGTTTGCAGTATACTTTTAGAAAGGTTCAATACCTATAATGATATCATCTAATCCAGGGAGGTATTGAATATGAAAGAGATGGTTGCAGTAAATGAAATTAGTGTTGGTGATAAAAAACCGGAATTCTTAGTTGATGGGAAAAAGGGATTCTTGAGCCGATTTCAGGAGAATAGTTTTCTTAAGGCAATTACAGCACTTGTGATCTTCGAAATTTTGTTCCAATTACTAAAGAAATTTTTACCACTAGTAGGGATTGATTTTGGTTTAAACAACAGTGGTGCTTTCGTAAGGGAGTTAGTTTTAAAAGTTATTCCAGTAATTTTAATTTCAGTTATATTTAAGACATCTGATGTTCTTAAATACACCAAGAATTTTGGTAAGAGCCTTTTTTCTGGTCTATCCGTTATTATTTATACAGTATTTGCATCATTTATTTTATTTGTGGTAGCGATTTCTGAGGGATCTCCTCTAAAAAGTGTACCTGAAATTATTTTCTTCGCTTTATTTGTTTTTTTTGTTGGATTATCTGAGGAACTTCTCTGCAGTGGTATTATGACTGAGACAATGCTCAGAAAGCATGGAAATTCAAAAAAGGGAATCTGGTTTTCAATACTTACAAGTTCTGTTGGTTTCGGACTTTTACATTTAACAAATATTCTGATGGGACAGAGCGTTTTAGATACTGTCATTCAGGTTATAACAGCAACATTCGTAGGAATATTCTTTAATGCAATTTATGTTAGACATAGAAATGTTTATGCTATAGCACTTATTCATGGTATGATTGATTTTGTAGCAATGTGGAATCAAGGAGTCTTTCAGGGGAATTCAGTCCTTAAAGTTTACGAAGAAACCACAGTTGCAACTTCTGTATCTGAAGCAATCATAATGATTCTTGTTAATAGCGTATTTTTAATTCCAGCATTTATAATTCTTCGTAAGAAGAAGCTTAATGAAGTTATTGAAAAGCAGAATTAATTATGAAGTGATTCAATATATATTTATTATATTATCAGAAACTTTTCTTCTTTTTCTTCATTTGGAGCATTATATATCATTAAGTTACTTAAAGTAATAATAATAAAAATGAGGCCATAGGCAGTTAATCCTGTCTATGGCCTCTTCTTTACTCTAAATATTCAACTTGTACCCAACTTGGGTATAAGTTAGTTCTGACGCTTTTTCCACTCTTCTAGAAGTGCAATGATGGTCTCTTCTATCTTTTTCTCTGAATAGTCCTTTGGAAAATACTTGGATATGGTGTTACTACTTATGACTACTCTCTTACCTTTCTCTTCTTTTTTTATGGTAAGCAGCTGTCTCACAGTCTCTTTATCCAGTCCTTTTTCCTTGCTGAGTTTTTTCAGCTCTGCCGATTGCATCATTGAAGGGATGCTTCCCAGATCATATATAGCTTCTACTACTATCTCCTGCTCTTCTACACTCAGGAAAGATAAGTCTACACCCTGAGCTATTCCCATTTTCTTCTCATCGATCATATTAAGAAGCTCTGGCTTAAGCGAAGCTATATAGATATATCTCTGAATCTTTGTTGCACTTTCTCCAGAGTCTTCACTCATTATTGATAGACTCTTACCGCTCTTCTCTCCGATACTTCCCTGGTGTTTCATAGCATCATATTTCATCTTGTATGCTTTCGCCTTTTCACTAGGAAGAAGCTCCTCTCTCTGGATATTTGAGTCTACCATTACAATTGTCGCTTCATCATCGGAAAGATCTCTTACAAATACAGGCATGGTTTCAAGTCCTGCTATCTCACATGCTCTTTTTCTTCTGTGTCCGGAAATGATCTCATATCCACCTTTAGCTCTTCTTCTAACGATTCCAGGAACAAGTACACCATGCTCTTTTATGCTTTCTACTGTTTCCTGCATCTTCTCATCGTCTTTAACAAGAAATGGATGTGAACTGAATGAATGGAGATCCTTAAGAGGAACCTCAATTATACTTTCTTTTGAGCTGTCTATATCCTTGGAAGAATCTGTGATTCCAAAAAGAGATTCAACACTGTTCAGTTTTATCTTAGAAGCACTGTTATTTTTACTCATCTGCAAGCACCTCTCTTGTTAGTTCTTCGTATGCGGCTGCAACTTTACCCTTTGGATCATGCTTATAGATGCTTACTCCCTCTGCAGGACATTCAGCAGCTCTTATGGATGAAGGTATCCTTGCATTAAAGATATTGATTGCCTGTCCATAAGTCTCATTTAGGAGTTCGATAATATCTCTTGAGAATCTAGTTCTTCCATCTACCATGTTGATAAGGATTCCCTGGATACCAAGACCTGGATTAAGGTACCTTTTGACCATCCCTATGCTCTTTATAAGCTGTTCTAATCCCTTTACCGGAAGATATGTTGCCTGTACAGGGATAATGACGCTATCGGCCGCTGTAAGGGCGTTTACGGTGATGATACCAAGACTAGGCATACAGTCTATTATGATATAGTCGAAATCATCTTTTACCATTTCAATATAATTCTTGATGATATACTCTCTTCTCATCATGCTGGTCATAGATACTTCCAGTGCTGATAGATCTATATTACAAGGCATAAGGGTGATACCTTCTTCATGTTCAAGAAATCCCTCTGTTTTATCAAATGACTCATCATTTGCAACCTTTGCAAGAATAGATGCAAAATTATCCTCTATGCTGTCTGGTTCACCGAATCCGAGACTGGCTGTGAGTGAACCCTGTGGATCTGCATCGATAAGCAGAACCTTCTTTCCTTGTCTTGCCAGTCCTATTCCGAGATTAACGGCAGTTGTCGTTTTAGTGACACCACCCTTCTGATTTGCTATTGTTATGACTTTACTCATTAATAATTCCTCCAATCAGTAAAAAATCTGACAAGGTTATATTTTACCATATTTTTTATGTAATTCAATGCGTCTATATTATCATAAAAGAACAGGAATTTGGGAAGGGGTATTAGTGTAGATTTAGTTTTACTAATGTAGAAAGGTATTATCCCCCATATTTTAAAGGGATTTCAAGCTTCATTTTATATCTTTCGAATATTTTATTCTATGATTTTCTAATGTGTTATTTTGTGTACTAGTCGAATATTTGCCTTTTTTCAAAGGATAATGGTCAAGAAATAATGCATTTAATATATTTGTAAAAAAAGAAACCGGCGTCTCTGCCGGCTTCAGTACTACTCTTCTGTTTGCTTTTTTGCTTTAAGCTCCTTGAGTTTTTTTCTTCTTGCGAAGAAACCTAGCTGGAGAAATTCTATAGTTTCATCTTCTGCTTTCGCCAGTTTTTTATGGAGCTCTTCATTTTCTTTCTGTTCTTTCTGCTTTTCTTCTTCTATTTGTTTTTTAAGGTCTTCTAGACTCTTCTTCTCATCTTTTACTTCCTTGAGTTCATCTCTTACCTCAGATATTAGATGTGCAGTTTTTATTGCGGCAGATTGAAGTTCTTCTTTTTCTTTTTTGATCTGTTTATTTTCTTCCTGCTGAGCTTCAGTTTCTTTCTTAAGCTCTTCTATCACCTGTTCTTTGACTTTCAGCTCTTCTTCTACTTTTTTGTGATCTTCTATAAGCATATAGCGAGTAGAATCAATGCTCTTTTCAGGATTCTCTTGAATCTCAAGAAGCTTTTTCATATAAAGCTCTTTTTCATCTCTTTGTCTATCTCTGTCCTCTCTCATCTCGTCCAGCTGTCTTTTTAACTCTTTTATGGTTTCCTCACCTGTATCTACTACTACAGGATCAGAACGACGTTTTGATGCAAGATAATCCTGAACGTGTTTGTCTATATAAGTTTTAGGCTGGGATGTTATTGGATCAGTTGAAACAAATATATGTGATTTATATTCTGGATCGTTTTTCAGTTTTGCAACCTTTTTACGGACACTTTCGTAAGTCTGACCTATGCTGTCCGCATAATCCTTTATTGTCATTGAGGAATTGGTAAGTGATTCACCCTCTTCATCTGGAAGCTGGCTTATGTTTTCTTCTTCAGTCATGTTCTCTCCTCTTTTCATAATAACTCACAACAGTTGTATTCTTGTTGTATGGTTGTATATCTGGGTTTACAACACTACAACTATTATTGTTGCAAGTGATAATATAACACAATATCTGCTAAAATAAAAGCCTTTTTTGAATTTTATGTTAACAACTTGTTGTACAGAACATTTTGTTGCCCCATCACAACACAATTATTATGTTGCATAAGGTTAAATGACTAAAATAAAGTGTTTTATGTTGTTTTCTTGCACAACTGGTTGTACAAGGTTGTAAGAGGAGGTGCAATGATGTGTTGTAATGTTGTACAATACAACAAGGGTTGTACAACGTTACAACACATTGTTGCGCAACAAGTTGCATGTGTTATACAACTTGTTTATGACATTGTTGCAAGTATAAAATCTAATAAATATGAGGTTTATTTCATAAAAATCAAGACAACAAGTTGTGCAACAAAAGATGTGCAACGCAACCTACAAAATTGTTGTTGCGAGTGTTGTAAGCCTAATAAAATAGGGGTAAACAGACATAGTAAAGAAAGGATATGGTGTAAAGTTGTATGGGTTGTGAGTGGCTGTTGCATGCAGGAGAAAGAATAGTGGTTGCAAGTCCAAAGATTGTGAGTGGTTATAAAAATGTAATTATGTAATATCTTATAAACATAACATTATTATAGAAGTTTTAATTGATATATACTTGCAACAGGGGTACAACAGGTTGTGAGTGGTTATTGAGAAGAGATATGAGGCAGAAGAGTAGTACATGTGAGAGGGGATAGTATATTCATAAAATAAGTCTGCCGATTAAGCAGACCTTTTTTACGATATTATTTCAATTTTGTCAAAGCCTTCTTCGAGTGTCGGAGGCTGGAACTGGGAAGACATCCTTTCAAAAACAAAGTTTTTAACAATCCTGTTCCTGTTTTGATTCCTTTCAAGACAGACCTCGAGTGGTACATCGAACCATATTGCGACTACCTCATAGCCATAGCGTTTTCCCATCATGATATAGTGCTTTCGTTTTTTTTCTGTGACATTAGTGGCATCTATAACTGCATTTTTTGTCCCAGTCGATAAAAGTTCTTTGAGTCTCTTGCTGAGAAGGGAAAAAACTTCTCCGTTATTACCGTGTATGTTTTCGTCTCCGTAAAGTTCCTCGCGTATTGCATCAGAAGAGAAGATTACATAATTATTTCCAAGAGATTTTGTGTATGAACTTTTACCACTTGCTGGCAGACCGATCAGAATTTCTAGTCGCATGGTTATTCTCCTTTATTTTCTCTTCGTAATCTTCGTAAGATGATTATAAGATAATTGAATTATATATCATAAATATTTATTTTCAATGTTTTGGTAAATATATACTTTTATGAGATGATTTCTAAAGAGTAGTGAAGAGGCTTGGTTGTGAGGTGTGTGTGTAAAAGCTGGATTTGAGGGGATATAATAACTGTATTGTAATAAAGGAATCCTATTTTTGGTGTTATTATTCACGGCAATCTAGTATTATATATAGTTTTGGAAATAAAATTGATTACATAATAAACATGATGTTGATGATGAGGAAATCGGAAATCAGGAATGGTAGATAAATTAAGTAGATAATAAATGCAATGGTAGAAGAGTGGGGAATCGTTTTGTGCTATTATTCACTTGAGTTATGTAGAAATTGTGTAGAATAGTAGGAGGGGCAAATGGTAAAAAAGTCACGAGTAGATGTATAAAGTGGAAGAAGATTGATGAGAAGTGGTATTACTTTGATGAAAATGGATATATGCTTTCAAATCAGTATGTAGATGGCTATTGGCTCGGCGAAGATGGGGCATGCCAATAAGAAGAATAGAAGGATATTAGAACGTTGATAGGAGAAGAGTGGAATGCTTATTTATTGGATAAAATATTTGAGATTAATAAGAGCAGACAAAAAAGGTGTATATGTTATGCGAATGGGGTTTAAGACATATATTTACTTCAGGAATTTTGCACATGATCCCAAAAGAAAGGATCTATCTGATATGCTGATGTCTGCGATTTTTGCAGGCAGATGCTCTTATGGGGATGTGTCGCAGACTTGTCACGGGGAAGTGTTTCTAAGCTTTAATCCTCTTAAACATAGTCCTAAAGAGAGAAAAAGACTAGAGAAGGAGTTTGTGGACTATATCAAGTCATGTTAATACTATAGACTGCTGGGAGAAAAAATATTTCTTCCGGCAGTCTTTTTTTTGAACTAATGGTTTAATGACTTAGGTGAAATAATTGTGTATTACTATTGTATTATCTTACCATTGGAGGAATATTAATGATAATTGTTTTAAGTTGGAAGTGTTATTAAAAATCCATAGCCTAATCCGGGGGGCGGTCTTACCCCTTTTCCTTTCCCGTCCCCCTTTTTTGATATAAAGATATAAAAAAATATAAGACATAAGGGTATAAAAAAATAGAAATGGTTGAATAAGCTAAGTGTTTAATGATTTATAAGAATATTTGAAAATTCAGGGAGGAAAAAAATGAATTTTGTAGAGTATATTAGCAATGATAAGAATAGAAAACTATATTTGCATGGTGATTATTCGATTTTGGTTAGTTGTTCTAAATATATTGCCGGAAAACTGTATCCCCCAACTATATCTCTAGTCGCACAGAATATGGATGCACCAAGACTGTTGTTTGATAAAAACAAAAAGAAAATATGCACAAGCTCATTTAAAAGCAATAATTTGGATGAGATGAGGAAAATAATTATAGTTGCTGAGGACCTGGAAAAAGCAATACTTGATAACTATGATGAAATTACAGCGTTTGATGAGTATTTAGATGCAAAAACTAGAGAGTATAAAAAGCTTTCTGATCTGTAACGGATTTTTTTAAAAATTGGAGGATAGTATATGAGAGACAGGATACCAGTAATGAATAGTATATTCAGATGTGTATATTTTATATTTTTATTTTTATTGACAGCACTATGTTTGATCATGTTAGTAAATCAGGATATTGTTCCCAGCTGGGATTTAGATAAAACTGCTGAACTATTGGAAATGGTCTGGCATTGTTTAGTGATGATAGCGGTATTTTATGTTATATGGAAGCTAGAAAAGCTGGAAAAGCTTGAATGGATACATAAGATTACTGGTGGAGCTTATATGGTTCCTGTGGTTTTTGGGATTATTCTATGCCTTTTCTTTGTTTTTTATGGTCGTCTAAGGTATGTATTTCGTTGGGATGCATTTAAAAGTAATAGTATATTATCAGCTTATATGACAATGGTTTATCCATTATTTATTTATTTGATATATGCAAATATTGAAAGGATTAACCGGAAAAGGCTGGTTCAGATTATTGTAGCAGCATTGATCATTATTTCAACTCTGCAATCTCTGATAAATAGTACAGAGAGCCCTGTACTTATGATGCTTATGAATATAGCACCTATCGCGTACTGTTTTGTCAGGGATTACAGGGGAATCGTTGATAAAAAGGACAGATCAGCGTATAAGAAGAAAGCTAAATGGTTATGTTTGGGATATGTGCTCATAACAGCGCTCATGAGTGCAGTATATTACCTGTCCAGAATTGAGCATAAGGATCATTTTCCTAATGATGGTCTGCTGATGGCTGACAGGCTGACAATTGAACCGGTTAAGGAAGTACAAGGACCTCGTTTTATAAAGCTTTCATATGGTGCAGAGATGATAATGTATATAATGATCGCATTGTTATTTATTGGTTTGGTCTGCTATAGTGTTCGACATTTATATATGAAAAAGTATGGGATTATTAACTTATCTGCAGCACTCTATTTTGTTGTGAAAATGGTTCTAGGGTTCTGCTTTGGGTTCATAGATTCTTCCCTGTTATATGGGCTTTATCCTTTCCAATATTACGATATTGCGATAGATATAGTAATAAGTGTCATGTTGTTATATTTTACAGTAATTGAAAATACTAAAATAGACATGAAGATGGAGATGCTTAACTTATGCAGTCCTATGAAATACTTCAGAAGCGTTGGTGGAGAGGTAGGAGATAGTGTGGAGGAACTTCTGCCGTTTCAGTATCGATTCCAGTTAAATGATCCCTTAGACTATTGTTTTGGCTATAGTGAAGATGTTGAAATCAGGTTTCCTCATGTTAGAAATGATATGAGATATATCCAAGAAAGAAGATTTGACCTGAAGAAAGTATATTCTATGGTTTATGAAGGAAAGGAATACATTTTATTTAAAATGTATGATATTTATGGTATAAGAAAGCTTCTGGTACTGAGTGAAGCATTTCCACCGAAGAATGGAATCGCTACATATTCCATGGAGATGGATTATATAATTGTTAGCAATATTTTGAGCGACTATAGAAATAAATTACTAAAAGAATTATCTATATAGATTAAGTTTGTATTCGATAATATAAGATATTAAAAATCTTGTTATATATTTTTGAGTATAAGTGGTATATTTATGTATATAAAGAGATAAATCTAAAGAGAAAAGTTCGGCGATGAGAGATGCGCTTTAATTTTGAAAAATACTACTAATCGTAGGATATATAGGAATAT
>CACZRU010000311.1 GCA_902783605.1 uncultured Lachnospiraceae bacterium | reverse complement strand
TAAAAGGAATAGAATTATGAGTAGAATATATAAAGCATTTGAAAATAAGAAAGCATTTATCGCATTTCTTACAGCAGGTGATCCTGATTTCGAAACAAGTCTCAAGAACTTCAAGGCTGTTATAGAGGCAGGTGCTGATCTTATAGAGGTCGGAATTCCATTTTCAGATCCTATTGCTGAGGGACCTGTAATTCAGGAAGCAGATATTAGAGCTCTGGCTTCAGGCATGACTACAGATAAGGTATTTGAGTTGGTTAAGGAGCTGAGAAAGGATTATGATCTTCCGATTGTTTTCATGACCTATGCAAATCCAGTTTATCACTATGGAACAGAGAAGTTCTTCAAGAATGCGTCTGAAGCAGGAGCAGATGGAATCATCATTCCTGATTGTCCATATGAAGAGCGTCATGAGTTCGATGAGACAGCTGCAAAGTACGGTATGGATTTTATCTCCATGATCGCCCCTACAAGTGAGGACAGAATCAAGATGATAGCTTCTCAGGCAAAGGGCTTCCTCTATGTGGTTTCTTCTCTTGGTGTTACAGGTGTGAGAAGCGAGATTACTACCGATCTTGGTGCGATTCTTTCACTCATCAAGGAGTCCACAGATACACCTGCAGCAATCGGATTTGGTATCAGCTCACCAGAACAGGCTAAGAAAATGTCACAGGTGGCAGACGGTGTTATCGTAGGTTCAGCTATGGTACGAATTGTTGCTGAGTATGGAAGCGAAGCGCCAGAAAAGCTGGCTGAATTTGTGAAGAGCGTGAAGGGTGCGCTCATTCCTTAACGATATTCTGCAGCCATATGCCTTTCTTGATCAGGACATAGCCGACGGCGCATTTGATCAGGTCTGCTGCGTGAACCAGTGCGAATATGGTTGCAGGGCCTAGGTTTGTCATCAGGACCAGAGCATATGCAACGGGCACACTTACAACCATCATGAAGACGCTGTCGAAGAGGAAGGTTATGATTGTCTTCCCTCCGGCTCTTATGGTGAAGTAAGAGGTGTGCAGGAATGAATCCTTGGTCATGGCTACGGCCTGTACCATCAGAAAATGAGTCGCAACCAGTCGGGCGAGATCATTTGTATTGTACAGCTTCGGGAAGAGTCCCGAGAAAGCAAACATGATTGAACCGATAATAATAGATGTAAATATAGCAAAGGCGATGATCTTGTTATCCTCATCCTTTGCTTTTTTCATGTCCCCTGCACCCAGGTATTGGCCGATAATGATAGCAACGGCGTCACCCATGGCGATAAAAACAATGTTGAAGATGTTATTTATCGTATTTGCAATATTCTGTCCGGCAATAACATTTAGTCCTCGGAGTGAATAAGCTTGAGTTAGCATAGCAACACCGACAGACCAAAGTCCCTCGTTAAGAAGGATAGGCATGCCCTTCAGAAAATATTTTATAGCCAGATTAAATGGAACCTTGATGGTTCTGAACATCCCTTTGAAATAAGTATGTGTGTGGCTGTTTCGTATGGACCAGATGACCACAATAAGCATTTCCACATAACGGGCGATGACGGTTGCCAGAGCTGCACCATTTACGCCCATAGCAGGAAATCCCAGCATACCAAAGATAAGGACGATGTTCAGTACAAAGTTTGTAAATACAGATACGACTCCTGCAACCATAGGTACTTTTGTCTCACCACATTCACGGAGAGTGCTGCAGTAGACCTGAGTGATATAAATGGCTGGTATCATAAATAGGATGATTCCAAGGTAATTAAGGCCGTAGTGAAGTGTGGCCTCAAGATTTCCACTCTCTGCAGCGCTTTCAATAGTGCTTTCAGTCGAAGAGTTCAGGTATAGCCCAATCAGAGTATCGCCCTTCCACAAGAAGACCAGTATCGTGGAGACGGTAATAATAAATCCCAGCCACAGCTTGTATCTGAAGGTGTGCCGGATGCCTTCGTCGTCCTTGCTGCCAAAATACTGCGCAGTGAAAATACCCACGCCTGAAAGACCACCAAAGATTAGAAGATAGTACACGAAAAGAAGCTGGTTTACGATAGCAACACCTGACATCTGTTCTGTACCCAGCTGACCAACCATAATATTATCCAGGAGATTTACAAAATTCGACATGCCATTTTGAATCATGATAGGAAATGCGATTCCGAAAAGCTTTCTATAAAAGGCGTGGTCTCCGATGTATTTCTTCTTAAAACTTGCTAACATTTTTACCTCTAATTAATTTCTAATTGATCCCTGATATTTGTGACTTGATTTTTGTAGTATATTTGCTATGTTCATCAAGGCTCAGTGCACACTATTATATCAAAATAAATTATTGTTTCAATAACCCGAAAGTATAATTGTTGGACATCTGTTGGACAAAATGATGTATAATACTTCTATTTCTTGCGAAAAAGCACCTGAAATGGTATT
>CACZRU010000310.1 GCA_902783605.1 uncultured Lachnospiraceae bacterium | reverse complement strand
TAAGCTTCGTAAAGGCATGCAGACTGAGCTTAAGAAGATTCAGAAAGAAGTGGGGATTACATTTATCTTTGTAACTCATGATCAGGAAGAAGCACTGTCTATGTCAGATACAGTGGTTGTCCTTAATGAAGGTATCATCCAGCAGGTTGGTACACCTGAGGATATCTACAATGAGCCTGAGAACAGATTCGTTGCCAGCTTCATCGGAGAGTCAAATATCATTGAAGCTGTAATGAAACAGGACCTTCTTGTGTCCTTCGATGGTGAAGACTTCGAATGCGTTGATAAGGGATTCAAACTGAATGAAGATGTAGAGGTTGTAATCCGACCAGAAGACATCGACATCGTAAAACCAGAAGAAGCAAAGGTAAAAGGTGTTGTTAAGTCTATTATCTTCAAAGGCGTACACCACGAGATAGTAGTAGAAACAGAACATAGAGATTATCTAATTCATACCACGGATTATTACGAACCAGGACTTAATGTAGGTTTAACTTTCGGTCCAGACGAAATTCATGTTATGTATCCAATGGAATGGTAGGAGATAATTTCAATGAAGCATTATTCTAAACTTATTCGTCCATATCTTATATGGTCGATACTCATAATTCTTGTTCCGCTCCTCCTTATCGTTTTGTATTCGGTAACATCAGGCGGAAATACATTAGTAAATATCCGGTTTACACTGGAGCATTTTAAAAGGATAGGAGAACCTATCTATCTTGATGTACTTAAAAAGTCCTTCAAGCTGGGATTCATATCAGTGGCATTTTGCCTTGTGATAGGTTATATTTTAGCTTACTTTATTACTCGCTTTAAGGATTCAGTACAGGATCTTCTGATCCTTCTTGTTACAATCCCTATGTGGATCAATACACTGCTCAGAACTTATGCATGGATAAGCCTTCTTTCTGATAATGGCGTTATCAATAGTTTTCTAAACTTATTTGGCCTATCTTCAAAGACATTCATGTATACTGATTTTGCGGTTATTATCGGACTTATCAGCGATATACTTCCATTTATGGTTATTCCGATTCACACATCTATTAGAAAGATTGATCCTTCACTTATTGAAGCCTCACATGATCTGGGGGCAAATGGTTTTCAGACCTTTACCCATGTCATCCTTAAGATGTCTATTCCAGGAGTTATTAATGGTGTCATGATGACATTTCTTCTGTCAATTTCCACCTTCGTTATTCCAAAGCTTTTAGGTGGTGGACAGTACATGCTCATCGGTAACCTTATCGAGAATCAGTTCATTTCAGTTGGTGACTGGAACTTTGGTTCTGCCATTTCCATCATTCTTACTGTTGTCATCATTATCGGCCTTTCGGTTATGAAGAAGTTCGACAGGGATGAGAAGGAGGATAAGGATGAAAGATAGCAGACGAAATAAAGTAATCTATATCATTTACATTGCGTGCCTTCTGATTTTCTTCTATCTGCCGATAGTTGTCATGATGGTATTTTCATTTAACTCTTCAAAGAGTCTGACAAGCATGACTGGATTTTCACTCAGATGGTATTCCAGACTCATTTCCGATGGCTCCATCATGAGGGCGGTATATGTATCCTTAACCATAGCTATCCTTGCTACAGTTATCTCTGTTGTGCTTGGAACTATTACAGCTATTGGTCTTTCGAGAAGCAGGAAGGTGATGAAGGATGTGGTCCTTAATATCAACAACCTTCCTATCATGAATCCTGATATTGTTACAGCTATCAGTCTCATGATCCTTTTCTCATCAGCTATGATTGCAAAGGGTTATATGACTATGCTTGCGGCACATATAGCATTCTGTACTCCTTATGTAATTACATCGGTTTATCCGAAGGTTAGACAGCTGGACCCAAGCCTGGCAGATGCGGCTATGGACCTGGGAGCAACACCATTTGAAGCACTGACTAAAGTTATAATCCCTATGCTTCGTGATGGTATCTATGCCGGAATACTTCTTGCGTTCACCATGAGTTTCGATGATTTCGTTATTTCTTACTTCGTAACTGGAAATGGTGTCGAGAATATTTCCATAACTGTTTACAACATGACAAAGCGTACTAATCCTACAATAAATGCGCTTTCTACTATAGTTATACTTGTGATAGCAATTCTGCTTATCACTTCCAAGCTGATTCCTGCCATGGTTAAGAACACCATGAAGAAGGTACTGGCTGTGCTTCTTGTACTGGTTGTTGGCTTTACCACATTTGCAGGAGCTAAGAGCTCAGGAAGGGTACTGAGAGTCTTTAACTCAGGAGAGTACATGGATCCTGAATTGATAGAGAACTTCGAGAAGGAGTATAACTGCAAGATCATATATGAGACCTTCGATTCAAATGAGTCTATGTATACTAAGCTGATGAGTGGTTCTGAATATGACATCATCATTCCTAGTGATTACATGATCGAGAGACTCATTAAGGAGAAGCAGCTTCAGCCTGTAAATTGGGACAACATCACAAATAAGAATCTTATCGATCCTGCAAATATGGGTTATCCATTTGACCCGGATAATACTTATTCCGTTCCTTACTTTGTAGGTACAGTTGGGATTCTTTATGACAAGAACACTGTGGATGAAGAGGACCTGAAGGACGGATGGGAGCTCCTTAGAAATCCTAAGTATGCCGGTGACATTTACATGTATGACTCTGAGCGTGACAGCTTTATGATTGCCCTTAAGGCTCTTGGTTATTCCATGAATACAACTGACCGTGAGGAGATTAAGGAGGCTTACGACTGGCTTATCGATCAGCGTGAGACCATGGATGTGGTTTATGCTGGTGATGATGTTATGGATAATATGATTGCAGGAAATAAATCTATTGCCGTTGTTTATTCCGGTGATGGTGCATATATAATGGCTGAAAATGAGGATCTTGGATACTTTGAACCTGAAGAGGGTACAAATGAGTGGTGCGATGCCATGGTCCTGACAAAGTACTGTCAGGATACTGAACTGGCGGAACAGTTCATGAATTACATGCTGGAGCCGGAAGTGGTATATCAGAATTCTATATTCATTGGCTATACAACTCCTGTGTCAGAGGTTCGTGATGAGTTGAAGGATACTGAGTTTGAAGGCATAAATGCTTATATTCCTGAATTTGGTGCCGAGAATAATGAGGTATTCCAGTATCAGGATACAGAACTGAGACAGTTCTACTCGGATCTCTGGACCAAAGTTAAGGCGTACTAATACTAAGCTTAATTAAAATCGATTTGTATTTAAAAAAGTTTAGATTTTAAATTGTTATTAGTAATTAACTTTATTTTTTGCTATAATAGTATATTATTCTAATTCAACTTTTTAAATAATAAAGGGGTAGGGGTTGATAGAAAAATGCTATACATAGCTATTGTTATGTACAATAAAAAATTGTCAGATGTTATGTCCAGGTATTCTGCCAACAGACTTCTTGAGAGACATGGAGAAAACAAGGCCCGTATCATCATAGTTGATAATTCAGATAAACAGCTAAATGATGATGAAGAGCTTAAAGAGTTTATCTCCTGTCATGGAATTGCTTACATACATAATGGTGAAAATCTTGGTTTATCAAAGGCTTATAACCAGGCGCTGGAATATGCTCTTCATGAAAGCAGTTATCCAAACAAGGATTTTCTTATGCTGCTTGATGATGATACAGATCTCACATATTCATATATGCATGAGATTTATAAAGCATATAAATATGCCAGTTCTCTAGAGGATGAGATTAATATACTGACTGGTCTTATAGAGAGTGATGGAAGACCAATGTCGCCGGTGTATAATTTTACATTTTCTTATAGTGAGAAAAACTGTATTACTTCACCGGGAGCTTATAAGGATATTTGTTGTATAAGCAGTGGAATGGCAGTAAGACTGAGTGCTCTTGAAAAAGTTGGGGGCTTTGAAGAGAGTCTGTTTCTTGACATGATTGACTATACGCTTTTGTACCAGATGAGCCGTCGTGATTTAAATAATGTGATGGTAGTTGATGCAAAACTTGAGCAGAGTTTTTCTGGAAGACAGAAGAAACCAAGAAGAGACGTTATGAACAGGTATAAGATTTACTGCAAAGATTTTTGCAGATACTGTGAGATAACAAGAAGAGGACGACTATATGCAAGTCTTCATCTTTTAAAGAGAAGAATATCTCTCGAGAAAAATATAGAGAAATAAAATATAAAGAAATAAAATATAAAGAAATAAAATATAAAGAATTAATAGTGGGGAAAAAGTTTTGGGAGATAACAGTTTCAAAGAAAATAGTTCCAGAGAAGATAGACTTGGAAATGATTTCGATGAAAAATATATAGACGGTTATGAAGATAAAAGAAGGAAAAGACTTCAGCTTTTTGATTTAAAGCAGATGTTTACCTTTGCGGGGGCAGGGTGCATCATAGTGCTTTTCTTTTTGTTTGTTGGTAAGTTTGATAAAATTCTGGATGGATTTGCTAAGATTTTATCTGCTATGGCACCTATTATTACAGGACTTATTATAGCATTTATACTAAATCCGCTGGTTAACAGGCTTAGAGTAAGCATAAAGAAAGACTTTTCTAAGATGTTCAAAAAAGCAAAAGATGAGACTTTGCAGAAGATTGCTGATGGACTTGCGGTGGCTCTTGCAATTGCATTTTTTCTAGCTATCATAGTTGGTCTTCTCTGGGTTCTCATTCCTCAATTATATGAGAGTATTCAGAATCTTTATAATAACTTTGACCAGTATGTAACTAATATGGAAAATATGGTCAACAGACTTGTTAAAAACCATCCTGAGATAGATCAGGCTGTAAATAATTACATGGATGATATTGAGGAGAGCATTAAAGATATTCTTACTAAGAAGCTTCTTCCTAATATGAATAATATCGTAGTTGCAATTTCTAGTGGAGTTGTTGGTGGACTTAAACTTATACTTAATTTTGTGGTTGGTATTATTGCAGCTATATATATTCTTGCAAGTAAAGATAAGTTTTCTTCTCAGTTTAAGAAGATTATATATTCAATCTTTGACATGAAGAAGGGAAATACAATCCTGGCAGCATATGACTATGTAGATGGAGTTTTCAGTGGATTTCTCAGTGGAAAATTGCTTGACTCATTTATCATTGGTGTTATCTGCTTTATATTCTGCAGAATCGTAAATATGCCATATGCAGTACTTATCAGTGTTATTATTGGTATCACTAATATTATTCCATTCTTTGGTCCATTTATTGGTGCGATTCCTTCGGCAGTACTGGTGCTGGTTGAATCGCCGAAGATGTGTGTTGTGTTTATTATATTTATAATCGTACTTCAGCAGATAGATGGAAATATACTTGGACCACTTATTCTTTCGGATTCAACAGGCCTCAGCAGTTTCTGGGTACTATTTGCTATCCTGGTGGGTGGAAATCTATTTGGCTTTGCAGGAATGGTACTAGGGGTTCCGGCCTTTGCTTGTATTTATGCGCTGATGGTTCAGATTATGAAGAATAATCTAAATAAGAAGGGGCTGAAGAATGACACGGAATACTTTATTGGACTCCGAGGGTTTGATGAGGATGGTAATCCAATCAGGGGTCCGAAAAAGAAGATGGAATCTGCATCCAACAGACGTAAGAGAGAGAAACAGCTTAAACAGCTTCAGCAGTCTATGGAGTTTATTGATAAGGTCACACATCACGAGAGAAAAGGTGACACAGAAAATCTTAAATCTGGTTCAGATAAACCAAAGAATGAAGCTAAAGATCAAAATAAAACAAATAATTAAAATTATATAAAAATATATAGTAAAAATATTATATAATATAACAGCTATAAATAAATTATAAATGATTCTCAAGTCTATATCCTGTGAGAATCCAAGATATATGGAGGAAATAAAAATGGCTAGATTTGATCACAAAATGATTGAAGCAAAGTGGAACAAGAAGTGGGAAGAAAATCCGGTTAATGTCAATGATGGCAAGAAGCCAAAGTATTACTGCCTGGATATGTTCCCTTATCCATCAGGAAATGGTCTTCATGTAGGACATTGGAGAGGATATGTTATCTCTGACGTTTGGAGCCGTTATCAGATGATGCATGGTAAGTATGTTATCCACCCAATGGGATGGGATGCATTTGGACTTCCAGCAGAGAATTATGCTATCAAGAATGGAGTTCATCCTTCAATTTCTACAGCTAAGAATGTAGCTGCTATTAAGAACCAGATTAAGCAGATTTCTGCAATCTATGACTGGGATATGGAAGTAAATACAACTGATCCTGACTACTTCAAGTGGACACAGTGGATCTTCGTTCAGATGTTCAAGAAGGGTCTTGCTTATGAGAAGGAGATGCCTATCAACTGGTGTCCTTCATGTAAGACAGGTCTTGCAAACGAAGAAGTTAAAGACGGAAAATGCGAGCGCTGCGGTGCAGACGTAACAAAGAAGAACCTTCGTCAGTGGATGCTCAAGATCACAGCATACGCTGAAAGACTTCTTGCAGATCTCGACAAGCTTGACTGGCCTGAGAAGGTTAAGAAGATGCAGTCAGAGTGGATCGGAAAGTCACAGGGTGCTGAGGTTAACTTCCCTGTAGACGGAAGAGACGAAGTTATCACAGTTTATACAACAAGACCTGACACACTTTACGGAGCAACATTTATGGTTCTCGCTCCTGAGTCAGAGCTTGCTTCAAAGCTTTATACGCCTGAGACAGAAGCTGCTGTTAAGGATTACATTTATCAGACATCTCTTAAGTCATCCATCGATCGTATGGCTGATAAGGAGAAGACAGGTGTATTCACTGGATGTTATGCGATCAATCCTCTTAACGGAGCTAAGACACCTATCTGGCTTTCTGATTATGTTCTTGCTGATTACGGTACAGGAGCTATCATGTGCGTTCCTGCTCATGATGACAGAGACTTTGAGTTTGCTAAGAAGTTTGATCTT
>CACZRU010000309.1 GCA_902783605.1 uncultured Lachnospiraceae bacterium | reverse complement strand
CATTTTCGGAGATATCTTCGGTGATATCTTCGGAGGTGGACGCCAGAGACAGACAAATGGACCTCAGAAGGGTGCAGATATAAGAACTACTGTTCGTGTAACATTTGAAGAAGCTATCTTCGGTACACAGACAGAGATTGAACTTCCTCTTAAGGATGAATGTCCTGTATGTAAAGGAAGTGGTGCTCAGCCTGGACATGCTCCTGAAAACTGTACAAAGTGCGGTGGTAAGGGTCAGGTTGTATATACACAGCAGTCACTCTTTGGTATGGCTAGAACAGTTCAAACATGTCCTGATTGTACTGGTTCTGGAAAGATAATTAAATATAAATGTTCAAACTGTGCTGGTTCTGGATATGTTAAGAGTAAGAAGAAAATCCAGATCAAGGTTCCTGCAGGTATTGATAATGGACAGTCTATCAGACTTCGTGAGATGGGTGAGCCTGGTATTAATGGTGGTGAAAGAGGAGATCTGCTTGTAACAATTCTTGTTGATAAGCATCCTGTTTTTCAGAGACAAGGTTATGATATTTATTCATCAGAGCCAATCTCATTTACACAGGCGGCTCTTGGTGGCAAGGTTCAGCTTAATACTATTGATGGACCTTACAACTATGATATAGCACCTGGAACACAGACAAATACAAAGGTTAAGCTTAAGGGCAAGGGTGTTCCTACACTTAAGAACAAGACAGTTCGTGGTGATCACTATGTAACTCTGGTTGTTCAGGTACCTGAAAATCTTACTGATGAACAAAAGCAGATACTTAATCAGTATGAAAATGCTTCTGGTCCTGGTGTTAATACCAGATCATCAACTGATTCAGCTGGTGCTGGTGATTTCTCATTTGGCGGACACAAGAAGAAGAAATTTAGAAAGTAACCTATTTTTTTCCCAAAATAAATATACCCGGTTTGTAGCAGTACTTACTTGTTACAAACCGGGAATTTTGTTATACTAGCATTTGTTTTAAGCGAAATATTCCATTATCTTATTGTGAGAGGTTATAAAAATGATTTGGAGAAAGTTTAGTATAGAAACAAGTACAGAAGTGGTTGATCTTTTGTCAGATTTTCTAAGTGAACTAGGTATAGAAGGAATTCAGATTGAGGATAATGTGCCATTAACAGAGGATGAGATTAAGCAGATGTTTGTAGATATTCCTCTTCAGCTTGGTGAAGACGATGGTTCTGCAAAGGTATCATGTTTTTTGGATGATAGTTATGATGCATCTATGATAGAAGAATTAAAGAATAAAGTGAAGAGTGAACTGGAAAGGCTTTCTGAGTTTCTCCCAGTTGGTACTGGTGAAATATCTGTAGAAGATACAACTGATGACTCAACTTGGAATGATAAGTTCAAAGAAAACTTTAAACCGGCCAGATTATATGACAACATAGTGATTATGCCTGTTATAGATGATGAATCAGATGTATATGATACACTTAAAGCGTATAAGAATCTTGAAGGTTTTGAACTCCGAGATAATGATAAGGTGGTAAGGATAAAGACGGTTACTGCTTTTGGAACAGGAACTCATGAGACCACTAGACTATGTCTTGGTGCTATTCAGGGAGTTCTGAAAGGAGTTACAAAGGGAGTTATAAAGGAGAATAATATTCCTGTTCAAGAAGACATGAATAATGATAATAAAGCCAAAGATTTATCAGTCTTTGATATCGGCTGTGGAAGTGGAATACTTTCGATTGCTTCCTGTCTGCTTGGAGCTGGATATGTTCATGGTCTTGATATTGATCCACAGGCAGTTAAGGCCAGCAAAATAAACGCAGAAGCTAGTGGTCTTTCAAAAGACAGAATTGATTTCTCTTGTGGTAATTTACTTGCGGATAACAGGATTGCAGAAAACTTTCTATCACAGGATAATAATAAAGAGAAGATGGAAAAAGCTAGTTTAGGATCAGGAATTGCGTCTCCAATAAGTCCTGATGATGCTGCAAGAATGGTTGATATACAGCTTGGTGCTGCAGATCCGATTCCGGCTAGAAAATATGATATAGTAGTTGCTAACATTCTTGCGGATGTAATAATTCCTCTTGCTACAATAGTAAGAGATTATATGAATGAGGGCGGTTATTTTATATCTTCTGGAATCAGCGAAGGAAAAGCTGAGGAGGTTAAGAAGGCGCTCGTTGAAAATGGATTTGAGATAATTAAAACTACTCAGGAAAATGAGTGGGTATGTTTTACAGCAATTTAATATGATTTATTATAATGAGGTGTTTCATGCATAGATTTTATGTGGATGGCTGTTCTGAAGCTGACAAATACATAAAGATTACTGGCGAAGATGTTAATCATATTCGCAGCGTGCTTAGACTTGGTGTTAATGATGAGATAACCGTCAGCGATGGGAGCTCTCGCGATTTTCAGTGCAGAATAACTGAAATTTCTTCTGATTATGTACTTGCAAATATTATCGATATATATGATAATAACTCGGAACTTCCGGCTGATATATATTTGTTTCAGGGAGTTCCTAAGGGCGATAAACTTGAAACTATAATCCAGAAGTGTGTTGAACTTGGTGTTTATAGTATTGTTCCGGTTATGATGGAACGAACAATTGTAAAATTAGATGATAAGAAAAAAGAGAAGAAAATAACTCGTTATAATCTAATATCTGAATCTGCGGCGAAACAGTCCAGACGTGGTATAATACCAAAGGTTTTGGATTATATTACCATGAAAGAAGCAATTAGTTTTGCTGAAAGTCATATGGATATAATTCTATTTCCTTATGAATTCGCTGAAGGAATGGATGAAAGCAGAAGGGCTATTACAGATATTGTTTCTGATATTAGAACCAGCTCAAAACATAGTGAAAAGAAATCAATAGGCATATTTATCGGTCCTGAAGGTGGTTTTGCTGATGCAGAAGCGAAGATGTTAGTGGAAATTGGTGCTAAAACTATGTCCCTAGGTCACAGGATTCTTAGGACAGAAACTGCAGGCATGACAGTAATGTCAATTTTGAGTTTTCTTCTAGATGAATAATATAGATTTTTGATTGTAAGTTTATAAGACAATTTAAAAGATTATTAAAAAGATTATTAAAAAGACTATAAAAAAAGACTATTTAAAGGAAAGTTTATGGAAGTATATTTTGATAACAGTGCAACAACAAGAGTTTATGATGAAGCAATAGATATTATGGTTAAAACAATGAAAGAGGACTATGGGAACCCATCCTCTCTTCATCTTAAGGGACTTGATGCTGAGCATATTATTAAGAATTCTAGTAATAAAATTTGTAAAGTGCTTAAGTGTCTTCCTGAAGAATTAGTATTTACTTCTGGTGGTACTGAATCAAATAATATGGCAATAGTTGGTTCGGCGCTTGCTAAGAAAAGAACAGGGAAACATATAGTAGTATCAGCTGTCGAACATGCATCTGTATCTGCTGTTATGCAGTTCCTAATCAGAGAAGGATTTGAGGTTACATATGTTCCTTGTAATGAAAAGGGTATTGTTTCTCCTGAATCCTTTGCTGATGCAGTTAGAGAAGATACTATCCTGGTTTCCTGTATGCATATCAATAATGAGGTTGGTTCGATTATGCCTGTTGCTGATATAAGTCGTGCAGTAAAGGCAAAGAATCCGAATGTATATTTCCATGTTGATGCCATACAGTCCTTTGGTAAGATAGAAGCTATACCAAAGAATATGGGAGCTGATCTAATGTCTGTTTCAGGACATAAGATTCATGGTCCAAAGGGTTCAGGCTTTCTCTATATAAAGAAGGGAACACTTATAAGACCAATCATATATGGTGGTGGACAGCAGAAAAATATGCGTTCTGGTACTGAAAATGTTCCTGCTATTGCTGGACTTGGCGTTGCAGTTGATAAGACCTTTGAAAATTTTGATAATAAGATCGGTCATATATCTAGTCTTAGAAATGCTCTTGTTGAAGGACTCACTTCAATAGATGAGGTTTATACAAATTCAGATATAACAAATGGTGCACCTCATATTGCCAGTATCAGTTTTGTAGGCGTTCGTGCAGAAGTAATGCTTCATGCACTGGAGGATAAAGGAATCTTTGTTTCATCTGGTTCAGCCTGCTCATCTAATAAGAGCAAGGAATCAGCTGTACTTACAGCGATGGGATTAGATAAGAAAAGACTTGAATCTACACTTAGATTCAGCTTTGGTGAGGAAAACACTATGGAAGAAGTTGAATATGCAATAAAAACAATAAACGAAATGCTTCCTGTACTTAGACACTATGTTCGAGGCTGATGTGCAGTAATACCAGGTACATTTTGCATAATAGAAATTTGCGGATATTTTTCAAAAATATTTATGAGATATGAGAGGATTATTAATTTATGAATAACATAAAAATGTTTCTTGTCAGATATGCAGAAATAGGAACAAAGGGTAAGAACCGTTATGTTTTTGAGGATATTCTTTGTAAGAGAATAAGGAACAGATTGGAAGCTCTGGGTGAATTTAAGGTATGGAGAGATTTTGGTCGTATCTATATAGAAGCTATTTCCGACTATGACTATGATGAAGCTATTAACAGACTTACAAAAATATTTGGTATCGTAGGTCTTTGTCCTGTTACTGTAGCAGAAGAATTTACTTACGATGGGATAAAGAAGGCAGCATTAGAACATTTTGAGGAAACATTTGGAAATGCTGCTGATAACAAGTTTAATGGTTATAATTTTTCATTCAAGGTTCATTCCAGAAGGGTTAATAAAGATTTTCCAATGAATTCCATGGAAATAGATATGGAAATAGGTCATGATCTTCTTGAAGCTTATGAATCTGAGGGACTTCATGTGGATGTTCATAAACCTGATGTTATGGTTGAAGTTGAACTTAGAGGTGAGAAGGCATTTGTATATTCAAGAATAATTCCTGGACCAGGTGGACTTCCGGTTGGTACAAATGGTAAAGCTATGTCACTCCTTTCTGGTGGAATAGACAGCCCTGTAGCGACATATATGATTGCTAAGAGAGGTGTTGAGATGGAGGCTGTATATTTTAATTCGCCTCCTTACACATCACAGAGAGCCCTTGAGAAGGTCGAAAAGCTTGGACAGATAGTTGCTCAATATTCTGGACCTATTAAGTTTTATAATGTAAATTTCACTGATATTCAGTTATGTATTTATGATAATTGTCCACACGATCAGCTTACTATAATTATGAAACGAATAATGTTCCAGATTGCGGAAAGACTAGCAGCTAAAGATGAATGTCAGGCTATCGTTACTGGAGAATCTATTGGACAGGTATCTTCCCAGACAATGCAGAGTCTTGGCGTTATTGATGCGGCTGTTGAATGTCCGGTATATAGACCAGTTATAGGTATGGATAAGCAGGAGATAGTAGAGTATTCACAGAGGATTGGCACATTTGAAACTTCAATTGAGCCATATGAAGACTGTTGTACAATATTTGTAGATAAGCATCCTGTTACAAAACCTAAGATGTTTGCTATTGAAAAATCAGAGAAAAAACTTGTAGGAAAGATTGAAGAACTGATTGATAAAGCGGTTGAAACTGCAGAAGAGAAGTGGTTGAAATAAGTTAAGAAATATAAGTATAAAATTTTATGAAAATTTTTTAAAAAAATACTTGCATTTATTCCGTAAGTCTGTTAATATAACATTCGTTGCGGATATGGTCCGTTGGTCAAGCGGCTAAGACGCCGCCCTCTCACGGCGGAAACAGGGGTTCGATTCCCCTACGGACTACGAACAAATTATTTATAAAAAAGCAGATACGAATCAGTATCTGCTTTTTTTGTTTTTACTAAATATTTATTCTGTTATAGTAAAGCTTATAAGCTCATTTATATATTTATTCTCATCATCACCATCAGCTAGTACGGAAGATAGCGGGATATCTACCAGTACATATCTGCTTGTATGACCACGGTAATATTTTTTTCCATTCATCGTAACGATTTCCTCAATCAAAACATCCTGGCTCTTATTAATGAATTTTCGTTCGAATTCTTTCTTTTGTTTTGCAGTCAGTTCCAGAACGGCATCGCTGCGAGAATTCTTAACACGTTCGTCAATCTGATCTTTCATTTTATCGGCAACGGTTCCTTTTCTTCTTGAGTATTTGAAAGTATGGATTTCATAAAGCTGTAATTCTGTGAGATTTTTGATGGTATCTTCAAAATCCTCATCTGTTTCACCTGGAAATCCTACAATGATATCAGTAGTAATAGCAGGATTGTCAAATGTGTCTCTAAGCTTTTTGCATGTTTCTTTATATTCCTCAATGGTATATTTTCTGTTCATTGCTTTAAGTGTGTTATTACATGCACTTTGAAGAGAGAGATGGAAGTGAGGACAGAACTTATCTGCATTTTTAACTGTTTCAAGGAATTTATCTGTTATAACCCTTGGCTCTACTGAACTCATGCGGATTCTTTCAATGCCCTTAATGTTGTTTATTTCAGAGATTATATCCTCAAGTTTTTTCTCATCGTCATAAGTTGTATCAGAATAGCTTGATACATTAATTCCGGTAAGGATAAGTTCCTTAACGCCGTTTTTAGCGAGAGTATTAGCTTCACTAATAATGTCATCAAATTTCTTGCTTCTTATTCTTACTCGAACATACGGGATGATGCAGTAAGAGCAGAAGTTATTACAGCCATCCTGTATCTTGATATAAGCTCTTGTATGATTCTCAGGAAGGGTGATACTTAAGTTTTCGAAGTCAGGATCCTTATTTATATCAATATAGTTATCTGTAACAGACTGAGTATCAATATATTCTGATAGGATTCTGGCCACATCCTTCTTGCGGTTATTACCTATTATTAGATCCACTGTACCATTTTTAACCAGTTCATCACCTGTTGCCTGAACATAACAACCTGTTGCGGCTATAATGGCAGCTGGATTTTTTCTTCTCATTCGGTTTATCATCTGACGAGATTTTTTATCAGCCATATTGGTAACAGAGCAAGTGTTGATGATATATATATCTGCCACCTGGTCCTCGGTAACACTGACACACCCATAAGAAATAAGCTCCTGGGTCATGGCATCAGATTCATACTGATTTACTTTGCATCCAAGAGTGTAAATATATATTTTTTTGTTTTCTAAATTTGAGTATTTTTTTGATATTAAATTTGAAATCATATTATTAGACATTTATAAAAAACCTTTTCTTTTTGATTGACTTTTCTAGGCATAACTTTTATTATTATAGCATAATAAAAATATCTGTAAACTACGGAGGGTATAGCAATGACTGAAGTTAAAGTATCACTTAATTCAATGGAAAAGGTTAAATCTTTTGTAAATGATATTAGCGGATTTAAGGCAGAATTTGATCTTGTTTCTGGAAGATATGTTATCGATGCTAAGTCTATAATGGGTATTTTCAGTCTTGATCTTTCGGTTCCAATTCAGTTAAATATTTATGCTGATCAGGATGAAGACAAGATTATGGAAGCAATCAAGCCTTATATTGTTGAATAAAAGTGCATATAAGAGTATATATAAAAAGTATATATAATAAGATACTGATTTAATTAAGTGCAAATATAAATAATGAAATTTAGGGAGCCTAAGTGCTCCCTATCTTTATATATTAAAATATTATAATAAGAAAATACGAAGTGAAAATCTATGTTAGATAAGGACATTAGGGAACCTTTGTTTGATTATCTAGATGACAGATATTGCAAGGTTAGAGTAATTGAAGAAAAAGTTATAAAGAAATCCAGAGCGGATGTTTTAGCTATTGTTGAAGGGGCTGTTATTGGTTTTGAAATTAAATCTGACAGTGATACTTATACGCGCCTTAGTTCGCAGGTGAAGAACTATGATCAATTTTGTGATAAGTGCTATGTGGTTGTAGGAGAGAGTCATATACATGTATCTGAGCATGTACCTGAATATTGGGGCATAATTATAGTAAATAATGAAAATGTTATTGTTGAAAGGGATGCACTTCCTTGTCCCAAGGTAAAAATAACTAATCAACTGGATATGTTATGGAGAAATGAATTATATAATATACAGATGAAAGAGGGACTTCCTAAACTTGCTAACTGGAAAAGGAAGGATATCTATAAGAGACTGATTGAAACTGCTGGAGAACCTACTATAAAAGCTGATATAGCTGAACAGCTGTTCGAAAGAGATTATACAATCTGGGATGATTTTAATAAAACTAAGAATAAATCTACAACAAAAGATAAAAAGACTAGAAAAAATAAATCAAGTAAAATAGAATCTGGAAAGAATAAGTCCTTATCAAAATCTACTCAAAAGAAGATCAGCAGAAATAAAAAAGCACGAAAGAAAAGTGCACATGTGACGAATTACATATCTGCAGGAAAGAAAAAGAAATAGATATCAAGTAAAAATGCTTGACAGCAATAAAGCTATTTGGTATTATACAAAAGTTGTAAAGTAAAAATACTTGGTAAACAAAATGGATGAAAGATTAAGACAATCTCTTTTATATGATTTCTATGGTGAACTCTTAAATGAACATCAAAAAGCTGTTTTTTCAGCAGCAGTTTTTGATGATATGAGCTATTCGGAGTTGGCTGAAGAATTTGATTGTTCTAGACAAGCAGCATTTGATCTGGTACGAAGGATTAATAAGAAGCTGGAGAATTATGAATCAAAGCTTGGACTGCTGGCAAGATTTACCAATGCTAGAGATAAGATGGAAGAGCTTAAAACTGCTGTATCTGAAATGAATAATACAGTTGAGTTATCCAGCATAGATGACAAAACAAAAGAAAAGCTGATACATGATTTAAGTGGTATTTCCCAAATGTCAGCTCAAGTATTTGAAGAGTTTTAATAATAAGAGTTTTAATAATAAGAGTTTTAGTGTTTGGTTTTGAATATATAGATTATTAATCGGAGAAGAATATGGCATTTGATAGCTTAAGCGATAAGATGCAAAATGTTTTCAAGAAGCTTAGATCCAAGGGTATGCTTGATGAAAATGATGTCAAGGAGGCCATGAAGGAGGTCAAGAGAGCACTTCTTGAAGCTGATGTTAATTTCAAGGTTGTAAAAAGTTTTGTTAATTCAGTAACTGAAAAAGCCATTGGTGAGGATGTAATGAAGGGTCTTAATCCTGGCCAGATGGTTATAAAGATTGTTAAGGAAGAACTCGTTCAGCTTATGGGTGAAGAGATAGTTGAGATGAAACTTCTTCCTAGCAACGAGCAGACTATTGTTATGATGTGTGGTCTGCAGGGTGCTGGTAAAACAACTACTATTGCAAAACTTGCTGGACAATTTAAGAATAAGGGCAAGAAACCACTCTTGGTTGCCTGTGATATCTATAGACCTGCAGCTATTGATCAGTTAAAGGTTAATGGTGAGAAGGTTGGAGTGCCAGTATTTGAAATGGGTACTGAACATAAGCCTGTTGAAATAGTTACTGAAGCGCTTAAATATGCAAAGGAAAAGAATTTAAATCTTATTTTTATAGATACAGCTGGTCGTCTGCATATTGATACAGATATGATGGATGAGCTTAAAGAAGTAAAAGCCAATATTGCCGTAACTTATACACTGCTTACAGTTGATGCCATGACAGGTCAGGATGCAGTAAATGTTGCTAAGACCTTTAATGATGAAATTGGTATTGACGGAGTTGTTCTTACTAAGCTGGATGGTGATACAAGAGGTGGTGCAGCGCTTTCTATCAGAGCTGTAACAGGAAAGCCTATCATGTATGCTGGTATGGGCGAAAAGCTTACAGATCTTGAGCCTTTCTATCCAGATCGTATGGCAAGCCGTATCTTGGGTATGGGTGATGTTGAGACCCTTATAGAGAAGGCACAGGCTGCAATTGATGAAGAACAGGCTGCAGAGATGCAGGAGAAACTTCGTAAATCAACCTTTGATTTTAATGATTTCCTTGAACAGATGGAGCAAGTTCAGAAGATGGGCAGTATGTCCGATATTATGAATATGATTCCTGGTATGAGTCAAAAGCTTGGAAATATAGAAATCGATGATAATGCATTAGATAAACCTAAGGCTATTATTCAATCAATGACAAAGGAAGAAAGAGAAAATCCGGATATTATTAATGTGAGTCGTAAGAATAGAATAGCCAGAGGTTGTGGACTTGATATATCTGAAGTTAATAGATTTATGAAGCAATTTGAACAATCCAGAAAGATGATGAAGCAGATGTCCAATATGATGGGCGGAAAGGGAAGCAAGAAACGCAGAAGGGGCGGTATGAGATTCCCATTTGGATTTTAAGTTGAACACTTAAAAAAGATCAAATATCATTTAATTGTTAAATAAGCCAAAAGGCTAATATATATTATATTTATTTTATGGAGGAATTATAAAATGGCAGTAAAGATCAGATTAAGAAGAATTGGTTACAAGAAGCATCCTATCTACAGAGTAGTAGTTGCTGATTCAAGAACAGCTAGAGATGGAAAGGTT
>CACZRU010000308.1 GCA_902783605.1 uncultured Lachnospiraceae bacterium | reverse complement strand
TATGTGTTAATATTTTTAAGAGGGAATAACATTTAGTGAAAGGTTTAGGTTAAGGTATTATATAGGGGTTAAAAGTATGAATGTTGAGACAGGCTATGGACAGAGTATATCACCACTTGAGTAGGTTGATATTCCTCTTGCATTTAAGCGACCTGCTTCGCAGGCTTCAAAAAAAATTGGACAAATTAGACTGCAAGCAGTCATTTGTCCATTTTTTTTTGATTTTTTGACATATTACTATTCACAGTAACCGAATATGACATTCGGAAAGTCGCACTTCGTGCTTGATATTTTGCTTCGCAAAATCTTTCCTCATGCATCTTCGGTTCCTGCTTCGCAGTTTTCATGAGAGAAAAATATAAATTGCCAGCAAGCTGTCATTTATATTTTTTCTCATGAACTGTGAATAGTAATTCCACTTCTTGACACATTTTTGACATTTTTCTTACATTTGTGTGTGGGATTTTATTGGGGACTTTCTGTATAGTGTATCGTGAGAACAAGGGAAGAAACTGTATGGGTTTCCAGTTTTTCCCAAAATCACACGCGGGGGATAAGAAACTCCCCTCTCTTAAGCCCCCGCGATGATGTGAAAATCCTAGACAGATTTGTCTTTAACAGAAACTCAACGGGTATATATAATTCAGGAGGAAATGAGATGGATGACAAGAACAAGAAGGGTGGCAAGGGCAAGGTTATTGCTATTGTTGCTATCATAATTGTAGTTTTAGGTCTTGTGATATTCTTTGTAATGGGTGCTATTAAGAGATCACAGGGTGGTCCAGGACAGGGACCGGGACAGGGACCAGGGAAGCGCCCACCAAAGGATGGCGGAAGTATAGAAAATATTTATGAAGAAACAGCGAATAATGTGCTTGATGATATGATATATATCGCAGCTTAACTTATATAGGTAAAACACTATTACGAATTATTTAGGAGAGAAAAAATGTATATATTCAAAAATGCATTTAAGAATATATCCAGATCGATGGGACGAAACATACTTATTGGTATCATCGTTACAGTAATTGCAGCATCATCCTGCGTTGCATTATCGATTAGAAAATCATCTGAAAATGCAAGAGAAACCAATATGAAAAATCTGAATATTACAGCACATATAAATGTGGATAGAGCATATGTGATGGAAACTATTCAGAATAGCGGCGTTGACATGTCAGATAGATCAGCCATGCAGGAAGTGCTGAAGGATGCATCTGGACTTTCACTTGATGAAATGTCTGAATATGCGAATTCAGAGTATGTATCCAGCTTCTATTATACAAATATGCTGATACTAAATGGTGATGAGAACATTCAGCCAATCGATCCTAATGCGGAGGTTTCTTCAGATACTGATGCTGAAGAAACAGAGGAGACTGGCGAGGCTGCTGAGGACAGTGAGGAGGGTTCTGATTCTCAGCAGCTGCAGCCGGATCCAAATCAACAGATGCAGCCGGGAATGGACCAGCAAGGACAGATGCAGCCTGGTCAAGATCAAATGCAGCAGGGCGGTATGATGCAGGGACCTGGAATGCAGCAGCAGGATCCAGAAACAATGATGGCAAGTATGGGTGACTTCAAGCTTACAGGTTTCAGTTCAGATGCTGCTATGGAAGACTTCAATACTGGAGTTTCAACAATAACAGAAGGCTCTATGTTCGATGAAAATACATCAGATATGGTATGTGTTATCTCATCAGAGCTTGCAACCTATAACAGTCTTTCAGTTGGTGACAAGATAACACTTTCAAACCTTAAGGATGAGGAAGAAACATATGAGCTTGAGATAGTTGGTATCTACAAGAACAGCAATTCTTCAAACAGTATGTCTACAGGAAATGCAAATGATCCTGCAAATGAAATTCTTACATCTTCAAATGTAGTTGATCTCATCGTAGGCGAATCTGAAGATTCTCAGGAAGAGGAAGATAAGAGACTTAGCTCTTCAGTAACAGGCTCTTATGTATTTGCAGATATGGATGGATATGACGGATTTGAAGCTTACCTTACAAAAAAGGAAGGCGGAAAGTATGTTCTTACATCTAGCGATGTAGCATCCTACGAAGCAAGTCTTGTACCACTTGAAAATCTTAAGAGCTTTGCAACTGCATTTCTCTGGGTAATACTTGCTATCGGTGCTATCATCCTGGTAGTACTGAATATGTTTAATATTCGTGAGAGAAAGTATGAAGTTGGTGTACTTACAGCAATTGGTATGCACAAGGGCAAGGTTGCTCTTCAATTCATGCTTGAGATATTTATAGTAACAATCTTTGCAATCCTGATTGGTACAGGAATTGGTGCTGCAACATCAGTACCACTTACAAATAAGCTCCTTGAGTCACAGGTTCAGCAGCAGGAGTCCAGTGAGAGCTCACAGCAGGCAAACTTCGGAAGAGAAAATGGACAGCAGCAGGGACCGGGCATGCAGCAGGGACCTGGACAGCAGATGGGTAGTTCACAAGGCAAGTTCTCAAAGGGCGGAGACATAGTTGGTCCAGTTAACTATATAGATTCAGTAAGCTATGCGGTTGACGGAGTAGTTGTTATGCAGATGATCGGAATAGGTATTCTCCTTTCTATCATTTCAAGTCTTATAGCTATTGTCTTCATCATGAGATATCAGCCGCTGAAGATACTTACAGAGAGAGACTAAGGAGGTAGGTCAAATGAGCGTATTAGAATTAGATAAGATTTCATATACATATGATGGCAAGACCTATGTACTTAAGGATTTCTCCTGTGCCTTTGAAAAGGGTAAGGTTTATGCAATCGTTGGAAAGTCCGGAGCTGGAAAGACTACACTTCTTTCACTCCTTGCAGGACTTGATAAATTATCAGAGGGTAAGATTCTTTTCGACGGAAAGGATATTACAAATATAGATAAATATAATTACAGAAGTAACGATGTAGGAGTTGTATTCCAGAGCTACAATCTTCTTCCAAAGTTTACAGCAAGAGAAAATGTTGAGCTTTCAATGGATCTTTCAAAGAAGAAGGTTGCAAACAAGAAGGAAGTAGCTATGGATCTTCTTAAGAAGGTTGGCCTTTCAGAAGAAGAAGCTAACCGCCGTGTTCTGAAGATATCCGGTGGACAGCAGCAGAGAGTTGCTATAGCAAGAGCAATAGCTTATGAGCCTTCAATAGTACTGGCCGACGAGCCTACAGGAAACCTGGATCCAGAAAACCAGGATGCTATTATGGAGATATTTAAGTCCATAGCACATAACGATAATAAATGTGTGATTATCGTTACACACAGCCAGGATGTGGCAAAGCAGGCGGACGAAGTATTCGAGCTTGTGAAGAACAGTTAAAATATATTATTAAATAATCCGGTGATGGATGGCCGATTATTATATATACCCCCAGGTTACTATTTACAGTTTTTGCGAAGCAAAAGGTAAAGCACGAAGTGCGACTTTCCGAATATACTTTGAGGATACTGTGAATAGTAACCATATTTTTTTCTTTTCTATAGGGCTAAAATATGATAAAATTACAGTGTATGTGGAAAGAGAAGGTTTCACAGCGCACAAAACTATATGGACGAGAAAGGGGTTATGAAAAGCATGGAAAAAGAACAGGTTAGACTAGAATTAAAATCGCTTATCGAAGAAACATTGCCAGAGCTTTCGGATGTCACCATGGACGCTGATATCATAACGGAATATGGCATTAATTCAGTATCAATTATTAGACTTATAGTTGCTTCAGAAGAGAAGTTCGGGGTAAAATTTACAGACTATGAGCTTGCTCTTGATGAGTATCCAACATTTGGAGATCTTGCAGCAATTATATTTGAAAAATTAGATAAGGCAGATTAAGGAGGGGTGTACAAATGGCAAAGAAGAGATTACCAGTAACGAGAACACCGTTGATTACATCTTGGCAGTGGCACGCAACACTTTTTTCAATCCTTTCAGAGGATGATAATGCAAAGAAGTGGATATTTAGTAACTATATTCAGTTAAGATGTTATAACATCGAAGAAATCTTTACAGGCGATGAGATGCTTTTTGCAGATATCATGCCTGGAAGCAGTTCCCTTAAGGAATGCCCTTATCTGATTACTTCCCTTATGACAAAGGACCAGATACAGAGTTATTGTGGTGATATAGTTGATTTCATTATTAAGACTATTGATCTTGGTGGATATGTATACGGCGTATTTGATGAAGCAAAGATTATCAGTGATGTTGAGGTAGATTACAAGTTCCCTCATGAGCTTTTCATCTATGGCTATGACCTTGAAGGAGAAGGCTTCTATTGTGGAGACTTCACATTTAAGGATAAGTATGCACATAATAAGCTTTCATTTGAAGATGTTCGTAAGGGCTATGATGTTATCTCAGCTCCAGAAGATCACATGTTCAAGGATGATTACAAGGGAACAAGAGGTCTGTATGTAATCTTCAAGAATACAGATACATGCTACTATGATGTAGATATTTCTCTTATTAGAGATACACTTCGTGAGTACCTGAATTCACAGGATACAAAGAATCATTTCCGTATGATGAGAAATCGTTTCAACGATACAACCTTTGGAGTTGAGGTTTACGATGTAGCTCTTGAGAGAATCATGAAGCAGATGCAGGCTGAGGAGCCTGACTTTGATGTCAGAGTACTTCATATCATGTATGATCATAAGGTACTGATGCTGGAGAGAATTAAGTATCTCATGGCAAATGGATATCTTAATTATGATGCTGATCTTATTGCTCAGTACGAAGAGGTTGTTAAGAACATGCTTACAGCCCGTAACCTTCTTATCAAGATTTCAATTAATGAAGATGTCACAGAGGCATCAAGATTTAAAGACTACTTCCGTATCGCAAAAGAGAAGGAGGTAGCGGTTCTCCTGGAAGTGCTCTCAAGACTGGATCAGAGAGCAAAATAGAATTGGTGCATACCGAAAAACAAAAATAGAAAATAGGAATGACACATAATATCTAAAAATAGGTTTGCTAGTAGGTCGAATTTCTTATCGGCCTATGGCAAACCTTTTTTGTTAGGTGATTATTGAGCAATTATTGAGCGATAACGAGATGGTTGTTGGACAAGAAAGTGTATGATGAAAGTGTATGAAAAAAGTAAAAAAACATTATTGATTCAGGAAGGGACCAGTTTGATCTTATAAAGAATGGAAGAAATCAGAGCATTAGAGAGATTGCCGGTACAACATATGATAACTATGATGCGGTGAAAAAAGAAGAGGCAATGAAACTGGAAGTAATGAGAGCTATGGCTGTAGAAAAGCAGGGGCTCAAGTTTCAGTATGCAAAGTTTGGTGATGATGGGAAAACTAGCCTTTCCAGCGAGAAAACTGTAAAGGCATTTCCGTATATTTATTCTATTCCTATAAATGCAGAAAATGCTGAACAGATGAAGGCACTGTTTGAAAGGTTTTATAAATCTGATAAAGACCTAAAGAGACTTGAAGATGAGTGGAAAAAACTCAACGCTAAATCGGAGGTATCAAACTTCAGGATGTTTGACTGGGCTAAGGTGACTATCCCGCAGCAGCTTGGTGATACCATTCTCAATGAAGAAATCAAGGTATCTAGAATTTATGAGAATCATAACCGTGATATGTTTTCCTATGGTAAGTTTAGTGAGGAAAATGGACTCTATGTTTTGAATCAAACATATGTTCATGTTGCTGAAATAAGAGACATTTTAGATGATGAGGTATTTAGGGACTTTGATAGATTATATGCTGATGTAGATAATCCGGAATTTTTAGTTGATGTTAAACATATTAAAGAAGCTCCAGTTGCCACATCAAGTGAAAGGTATCATTTACAGGCGTTTACGCCTAAGAGAAATGAAGAGGTAAGAAATGCAATAAAGAAGATTCATGATGCTCTTGCTGAAAAGATTAAAAATCCTACAGAGGAGATGAAAACTCTTCTTGGACACTATAAGTATATTTTAGCAAGGACTGATGTGGAAAATGGAAATCTATTAGAGGCCTTTGAAGAAAAATCATATTTAAATTCACTGAATGCGGTGTTTGCATATAATTTCAGAACCAGCAGATATCCAATGAATCTAAGAAAAATAATGTTCTGTAATTATGGGATAACAAGTAATACTTGTGATAAAAAAAGTATTAGTATTTAAAAATGAGAAGTGTCATTCTGAGCGAAGCGAAGAATCTTTTGTATGATTTTTTACATTTGCTCAGGATGACATTTTTTAGATGTAAAAGCAGGGTTTTTGACAGCGGTTAGAAGCATCTAATAATAGTTATGATTACCTTATAAAGATTAGTAAAATCAAGGCTTTTCGTTGTTCACAAGGACTTTAAATTGTGTTATTATTTTAGTTAGTTTTCTGCGCCTAGGATACTTTTTTAGTGTGCTAGGAGTATGTTAGAGGTTTCGGTCAGAACCTCATAAAGAACTACAAGAAAAAGAATTAGGAGGAATCGCAAAATGGCAAGATTCAAAAAGACCATGGATGGTAACGAAGCTGCAGCTCATGCATCGTATATCTTTACTGATTGTGCAGCAATCTATCCTATCACACCTTCATCACCAATGGCTGAGCATACTGATGAATGGGCAACAGCCGGAAGAAAGAACATCTTCGGCAACACAGTTAAAATTCTTGAAATGGAATCTGAAGCAGTTGCTGCTGGTACAGTACACGGATCACTTGTTGCAGGTGCCATGACATCTACTTACACAGCTTCACAGGGACTTCTTCTTATGATCCCTAACCTTTACAAGGTTGCTGGT